>NZ_JCAMOQ010000010.1:0-214878 GCF_059512365.1 Bradyrhizobium sp. Ses1 | reverse complement strand
CGCAACGTTCGTGACGATCGCGAGCCGCCCCTCATTCGGGTGAGACGCGCGGAGTTAAATCACTGATTTGCCCGACGGTGGAAGCGGAATGTTTTTTGCGCGAGGGCTGGACAGGGCAAATCACGTTGATTGGCCTAAGGAAAATCGCGCGAATGATACGACGCCGTCATGCCCGGGCAAAAGCGCGAAGCGCGTCTTCGCGCAGATGTCCCGGGCATCCACGTCCTTCGCGCTCGAGACAACGTGGATGGCCGGGTCAAGCCCGGCCATGACGGAGGAGAGGATTGCGCAATGCGTTCCCCAATCATTCCGGGGCGATGCGATAGCATCGAGCTATGATGTGCAATTGCACATCAGAGAATCCATTTTTCCGCTTCCGTAAGTGGGCAAATGGATTCCGGGTTCGCGACCCGGAATGACAGCGGTAGGTGTTTGGAGGCCGAGCGCCGTTTTATTCAAGTCTCACGAGCGCCCGGGTGAACCACTCGCTGCCATCTTGCGATCGGCCCAAAGCTTGAGATCGCCCACCGTCAACATCTTCAGAAACGGATTGGCGGCGACCAGCTTCTCGCGGGTGGTGCGGCCTGTCACGTCGGCGGCGGCCATAAGCGAAGCCGCGTCGGCGTTTTCTGCTGCGGTCAGCAACGCCACCGCACCTGCCGGTCCGGCAAAATGCACGAGGTAGAGAGAACCCGGCGTGATCGGCAGGCCCCGCTTGCTCAGCATTGCGGCATTTCGCTCGATCGTGCGTGCGGTGATTTCCCGGGCAAGCCCGGTATCCCGACGCAGCTCCAGCACTTCCTTGTCACTGCGTCCCTGGACCAGATCGCGTCGGTGTCTTCGAACGGCTTCAAGCCATGTGTCGTCGAGAAACTGAGCGGCTCCGGTCGCGCTCGAGCGTTTGTTCTTCGCATTCGCATCGCCGTTGGATTCAGCCGTGATGATGCGCTCGACCAGCGCCCTGATCGCGGCCTGGTCGATCGGTTCGTCCTTCAACGGAACGTCGCGAAACAACAACAGGCTTGCCGTGACGGCGAATGCGATCGCGACCGCCAGCAGGATGGCAATGGCTTCCACTGACCACCACTGCCGCGCCGGCACGATGGTCCGACGTTCATCCGGATCAGGCGGCCTGATTTCATCAGCACGGCCTGCCGGCTTCGACGTAGGCATGGATCTGGGCATGGGGTGCCGCGGCCCGGTATCAGCCACCCCTTCGAAGGCAAAGGATTGTTGCGCTAGGTTTGACATCCCAGTGGCAGGCTCAATGCTTTGAACAGGCCGTCGAAGGCGCCGGGCTGACAGGACTTGGCCTCGACAGTTGGTTTCGAACGCGTGGTCTTTGCCGTCTCTTTGGCAATCTCGTGCTTGGACAGTTGCTTGGGTCGAGGTTTCGGCAGCACGACAACGGGTTTTGCGGCTGGGACCGCGCGCGCAGGCGGCTCAACGATCGGCGCAGGTTCCGCCGCAGCCGCGGCGGATTGGACCGGCGGCGCGATTGGTTCGGACGAAAATATCTGCTGAAGCGATGCTTGCTGTTGCGCGTGCGGGATTTCGAGCCGATCTGCTGCGGTCAGCGTATCGCCAGGGGCGGCGAAGCTCAGGGTTGCCTGAGCAAGCTCCGTCGCGACAGACTTTGTCGCCCGCGGCGGAGTCTGGATCTCCATCACCGCAAGCGTACCGAGGCCAACAAGGATGAGAGCTGCCCTCATCTGATCTCGCGCTTTCCGAACGAAAGTCCTCGATCACGCCGGGTAGGAATGGGTCCCGAGAATGCAAATGCAATTGCTAGGGTCCAATGAGGCGGCTTGGCGGCGGACGTGAACCCTGCCGGGACCTTGATCGGAAAAGATCTGGAGTACGGTTAACGCGGGTCTGGGAGGTAGCCTGTTAGAACAATGGCCTGCCACAAAGAATAAAGATCCCTTAACTTGCGGTGAGGGTCGTCACGCAAGGATCGCAGCCATACCTCTCACTCCGGCAGGCCCGCTTTGCGCAAACCCTCGGCAATGCGCTGAAACTCGGCAAGGAAGGTGACATTGTCGGACCACCCGTTCCCATCCTGCAACCAAAGGGCAACAGTGTAATTCGGCCTGAGCCGACGGAGCTCGGTGACGGCAGCTCGAGCTTCGCGCTCGTGTCCAGTCAGCGCACTGGCGGCAGCGAGGTCTGCATAGGCAATCCAGAGGGCGCTCACCGCGATGGAGCGGCGGCACCAATCGATCGCCTCTTCATATTGCCCGAGATGGCTGTGCGCATGACAGATGTAGAAGTACCACGTGCTCAGCAGCGGATCACGGGGGCTGAGCTGAATTGCCATTTGAAGCGGAGCAAAGGCCTCCGCGGAACGCCCGACGCGGATCTTGGCGGCACCGAGCGCACCATGGGCCGGGGCGAGGCTGGGATTGATTGCGATTGCCTCTTCGTACTCACCGACGGCGGACTCGACGTTCCGACCTCTGGCCCGCAGGATTTCTCCCTTTACAAAATGTGCCATTGCGTCACTGGGAAACTTTGACAGGACCTGCCCCACAGCGTTCTCGGCACGTTGCAGTTGGTCCGCCGGCGCATTGCTCCAGCGATAGTTGACCTCCATGGCCAGAGCATCTGCCAGGCCCACCAGCGCCTTGGGGAAGCCGAAATCGATCTGAAGCGCGCGCTCAAAAAGGGTGCGAGACTGCGCCAACTGCTCGCGCGAATAGGGTTGATTCAGCACAGCCCACCCGCGCATCGTGAGATCGACTGCGTCCGGCCTGTTCGGTCGCGCAAGCTCCGCGTCGCGGCTTTCCTGGTTAATCAGTTCAAGATCAAACCGCCGGGCCAGCCGTCCGGTGATGATGTCCTGAAGTTGCATCGACTTTGACCAGTCGCCGTCGACGCGCTCCGACCAGACCTCGGCGCCGGTCCGGGCATCGATCAGCCGGGCATGGATTCGAACCATCGTCTCGGTCCTGCGCAGGCTGCCGTCGAGAACATAACGAACGCCAAGTTCGCGGCCAGCGCGCTTTGGGTCGACGTTCTTGTAGGCGCGGGCTGTGTTGGGTGCGATCACAAAGCTGTCCTGGATCCGTGAGAGATCGGCGCTCAGATCGTCAGTGAGGGCTTCCGCAAAGTAATCCTGCTCGGGCTCGTTGCTTAAATTTGTGAATGGCAGCACGACAATGGACAAACGATGCTCCTGCGGCTGCGGCTCGCCTCCCCGAAGATACCAATAAGCCGCACCGCCGCTGGTCATGAGAAGGACCAGTGCTGTCATCAGAGCCGTTCGAACGTGCCGTGCACCAAGCATCCGCCGCAGGCGTAACGGAAAGACAGCAATCGGAGACGAAACCATCGGCGGCGTGTCGGAGAGCGGCGACGAACACGGTGAGCTCGTCGCTGGATCGCTCGGCCGTATTCGATAGACGCGCACGGGCCGAGCGATATTCTTGAGCTGCTGCTCGCCGGTGTCCTCCAATGGAATGTCGAACTTGCCCCGCGCATCCTCCTGCACGCGGGCGGACACACAGATGCCTCCAGGCTCGGCGAGCGTTTGCAAGCGTGCAGCCACGTTGACCCCATCACCGAAGATGTCGCCTCTCTCGATGACGATATCTCCCTGATGAATACCGATCCGGAACTCGATGCGCTTGTCTTGGGGTAGCCCGGCATTTCGCTCAGCCATGCACCGTTGGACCTCAACAGCGCAGCGGAGTGCGTCGATTACGCTTGCGAACTCGGCCAGCAGGCCGTCCCCGGTGGTCTTCACGACCCGGCCACGATGCTTAGCAATCTTGGGGGCCACAAGCTCACGGTGGAGGAGCTTGAAGTGGGCAAGGGTGCCCTCCTCGTCGGCGCCGACCAGACGGCTATAACCCGCGACGTCTGTAGCCAGGACCGCCGCGAGTCTTCGTCGGACTCGCTCCCGCTCCACGCCTAGTCCTCCTCAGGAGGTACCTGGTGGAGATTACCACAAGTTCCCGGCTGCGGGATATCGGCTTATGCGCCGCGCATTTTCGGTTCTGAATTCTGTCATTCCGGGGCGATGCCACCGGGTCCGCGCGAAGCGCGGCCCGATGACAGGCTCTGCATCGAGCCCGGAATCCATTCCTCCGCCTGCGCTTGAGGCCCGATGGATTCTCTGATGTGCAATTGCACATCATAGCTCGCGCTGACGCGCGCCCCGGAATGACGGCGGTGGGCGTGGCGGAAGGGATGGCGGATTACGCCTTGCGCATTCGCTCTTCGAGCGAAGACGCAAAGCTAATCCGCCCTACGATTCTCTTAGCCCGCAACCGCCGCCGGGATGTCGCGCTGGCGCTTCATGACGATCTTGTTGAGGGCGCCGAGATAGGCCTTCGCCGAGGCGACCAGCGTGTCCGGGTCGGCGGCGCGGGCGGTCATGGAGCGGCCGTCGTGGGCAAGGCGCACCGAGACTTCGGCTTGCGCGTCGGTGCCTTCGGTCACCGCGTGCACCTGGTAGAGCTCCAGCCTGGCGTCGTGCGGCACCAGGCGCTTGATGCAGTTGAAGACGGCATCGACCGGGCCGTTGCCCTCGGCTTCCTCGATCCGGGTCTGGCCGTCGACATCCAGCTTCATGGTCGCGCGCTGCGGGCCATGGGTGCCGGCGATCACGGTCAGCGAGGTCAGCTTGATACGGTCGTGGGCGGCCGCGATCTCCTCGTCGAGCAGCGCCTCGATGTCCTCGTCGTAGATATCCTTCTTGCGGTCGGCCAGCGCCTTCATCCGCGCGAACGCATCCTCGAGCTGGTTAGGGCCCAACTTATAGCCCATCTCTTCCAGCTTATGGACGAAGGCATGGCGGCCGGAGTGCTTGCCGAGCACCAGCGACGACTGCTTCAACCCGACCATCTCAGGCCGCATGATCTCGTAGGTGGAGGCATCCTTCAGCACGCCGTCCTGGTGGATGCCGCTCTCATGCGCGAACGCGTTACGGCCGACAATGGCCTTGTTGTACTGGACCGGGAACGAGGTCGCCGCCGACACCAGCTTGGAGGCGCGCGTCAGTTGCGTGGTGTCGATCCTGTTCCAGTACGGAAACTTGTCGTTGCGTACATTGATCGCCATCACGATCTCTTCGAGCGCCGCGTTGCCGGCGCGCTCGCCGATGCCGTTGACGGTGCATTCGACCTGGCGCGCACCGCCGACGATGCCGGCCAGCGAGTTGGCCACCGCCATGCCGAGATCGTTATGGCAGTGGACCGAGAAGATCGCCTTGTCGGAGTTCGGCACCCGCTCGATCAACGTGCGCATGAAGTGGGTGTACTCGTCGGGCGTGGTGTAGCCGACGGTGTCGGGGATGTTCACCGTGGTGGCGCCGGCCTTGATGACGGCTTCCACGATACGGCAGAGGAAATCCATCTCGCTGCGGGTGCCGTCCTCGGCCGACCATTCGACATCGTCGATCTGGTTGCGGGCGCGGCTGACATTGGCGATCGAGGTCTCGATCACCTGCTCCGGCGTCATGTTCAGCTTGACCCGCATGTGCAGCGGCGAGGTCGCGATGACAGTGTGGACGCGGCCGCGCTTGGCAAATTTCACCGCTTCCGCGCAGCGGTCGATGTCCTTCGGATGGGCGCGGGACAGGCCGGCGATGACGGCATTCTTGGAGCGGCGGGCGATCTCGCTGACCGCCTGGAAGTCGCCCTCCGAGGTGATGGGGAAACCGGCCTCGATGACGTCGACGCCCATATCGTCGAGCAGTTCGGCGACCTCGAGCTTTTCCTCGAAGGTCATGGTGGCGCCGGGGCACTGCTCGCCGTCACGCAGCGTGGTGTCGAAAATGATTACGCGGTCCTTCTCGGACTTGTTGGCGGTGGTCATCTGCAAAGTTCCTTTGGGTCGATCGCGCTATCTTATCACTGAGCGCTAAAGGGTTTCTGTCGTTCTCACGCAACCCCTGAGTGCCCAGGCGCAACCGCCCAGACGGCCCTCAGGGGCCGATAAGAAGCAGAAGCCCGCCAAGAAGGAGGGTCGGCAGCGACGCAGCCGGAATCGCGGGGGCGGCTTGGGCCGTTCCCGTCAGAATTCCATCGATTTCGCTGCGAATCAGCATTGCCAGTACCCTTTGGAGGCCAAAATCCTCGGCCAAAACCGTTGACGGTTGGTTGCCGAGGCTACCTCCGGCCGTGTTTCTAGACGAAGAGAGCGGCCGGCCGCAACGGTAAAAAGATGGTCAATGGGGCTGACCTAAATATCCGGGCTCCGCCGCAACGCGGCTTCGTGGCCGTCAAGCCATCGCACTCCGTCATGCCCGGCCTTGTGCCGGGCATCCACGTTCTTTGCCGCCACGGCAAGGACGTGGATGGCCGGGACAAGCCCGGCCATGACGGCTGAGACCTACTTCGCCCTGTTTCCTGCCTTCGCCTTCTTCCCCGCCCCGCCCTTACCTTCCGCCAGCAGGGCCTCGCGGACGCGTTTGAATTCGCTGCGCTCGGACTCGTCGACCTTCGGAAAATGCAGATCGAGCTTCTCGAGTGCGCTGACGATGGTGGAGCCGATCACCACGCGGGCGAACCATTTGTGGTCGGCCGGCACGACATGCCAGGGCGCGGCGCGGGTTGCGGTGTGGCGGATCATGTCCTGGTAGGCGGCCATGTAGCGCGGCCACAGCGCGCGCTCATTGATGTCGGCCATCGAGAACTTCCAGTTCTTCGACGGCTCCTCCAGCCGCTCCAGGAAGCGCGCGCGCTGCTCCTGCCGGGAGACGTTGAGGAAGAACTTCAGGACCACGATGCCGTTGCGCGAGAGGTAGCGCTCGATCGCCGAGATGTCCTCGAAGCGTTCGCGCCAGATGTTCTTGGTCACCAGCCGCGACGGAATCTTCTGCTTGGCGAGGATTTCGGAATGCACACGCACCACCAGGCATTCCTCATAATAGGAGCGGTTGAAGATGCCCATGCGGCCGCGCTCGGGCAACGCGATCATCGAACGCCACATGAAATCGTGGTCGAGCTCCTTGGACGACGGCTCCTTGAACGAGGTGACCTCGCAGCCCTGCGGATTGACGCCCTCGAACACACTCTTGATCGCGGAATCCTTGCCCGCGGCATCCATACCCTGGAAGATCAGAAGCAGCGACCAGCGGTCCTGGGCGTAAAGCTTCTCCTGGAAATCGTTCAGCCGCCTGCGATTGGCCTCGATGATCTCTTCACCCGCTGTCTTGTCGATGCCGCCCTTCTCATTGGTCTTGAGCGATTTGAGGTGAAACTGCTCCGACCCGTCGATGCGGAACGGTGACACAAAAGGTTTCAGCTCGTCAGCCAGCAGCTTCGATTTCTTGCCCATGGGCCCTTTCTTACCTGCTCAGATGCATCTCGATGAAAGCGGTGACGAAGCGCGGCATCGCGGCAGTGAGGTCGCTAAAATCCCGCACCAGATGGATCGCCGCCAATTCGGGGTCTTCCTGCGAGGCGAGATTGTTTTCGATCCGCGCGCGCAAGGCATCGCCGGACATGTCGACATAGAGGACCCGCATCATGGCGATGGCGACGCCGGTGAAGACGCAATCCCAATGCGCATCGGGACGATAGTCGGCAGCAGTGAGCCCGGTCTCCTCCTCCACCTCGCGTGCGACGCTGCTGGCAATATCGAGCGCCTCGCCCCTGATGTCATCGAGATCAGGCGTGCCCGACGGGAAGTAGACCCGTCCGGGGTTGGAGGTGTGATGGCCCATTTCGCCAAGCACGAACGCGCCGTCGCTTGCCAGCAGCGCGCCCATGCCAAAGCCGTTGAACACGCCCCTATCGGGAAAGCCCCAGTCGCGCCAGGCGAGGAAGCTCGCAAAATCGGTCTCGAAATAGCTCGCGCTCAGGCGCTCGCCTTCGAACGTGGCACTGCGGCCCAGCAGAACACGGCCGTTCCAGAGGTTTGGCCGCTCGCGCTGCGCCTCGGCGAAATGCGCATCGATCTCGGCGCGGCGTTCTTGTGCGAACGGCCACGCCCATGGCTGCACCTTGAGATCGAGCGCGGTAACGCGATGAATGGAAGGTGGCGTCATTGACGAGGGCTTACTTCGCACCCTGCCCTGTGGTCTTCGCCTGCTCGACCAGTCGGTTGGTGTAGGTCTTGCTGACGTCGATATTGGCCTTGGCGACTTCCGGCGAACCCTCGCTGAACACCGCCAGCACCGCGTCGGCGCCCTTCGGATCCATCTTGCCGGTCTCCGAATACATCGGAATCGTGTTCTTCAGCGCGGCGAGATAGAGCGCTTTGTTCTTGCCGACGATCTCGTCGGGCATCTTGGCCATGATGTCTTCCGCCGAATGCGAATGGATCCAGGCGAGCGTGGCAAGGATCGCGTTGGTGAGCGCCTGCGCTTCCTTCTCATGCGACTTGACCCAGGCCGCGGTCGAATAGAGCGCGCCGCCCGGATATTCGCCGCCGAACACCGCGAGCGTATCGTGCTGGGTGCGGGTGTCGCTCAGGATCTTCAGGTCGGCATGGCTGCCCTGCAGCACGGTGACGGAGGGATCGAGCATCACGGCGGCATCGATCTGGCCCTGCTCCATCGCCGCGACCGCCGTCGCGCCCAGGCCGACGCCGATCACGGAGGCGCTGGTGGGATCAAGCCCGTTCTTCTTGAGCAGATATTTCAGGAAGAAGTCAGTCGAGGAGCCGGGCGCGCTGACGCCGATCTTCTTGCCGGCGAGATCCTTGATCGAATTGATCTCTGACGTGTGCTTGGGCGACACCACCAGCACCAGGCCGGGATAGCGGTCATAGACCACGAAAGCCTGCAATTCCTGCCGCTTGGCGGCGAGGTTGACACAGTGATCGAAATAGCCGGAGACGACATCGGCGCTGCCGCCGAGCACGGCTTTCAGCGCATCCGAACCGCCCTTGAGATCGACCAGTTCGACCGCAAGCCCCGCCTTCTCATATTCGCCGAGCTGCTTGGCCAGCACCGTCGGCAGATAGCACAGGCAGGCGCCGCCGCCGACCGCGATCGTGACCTTGCTTTGCGCTGCGGCAAGACTCGACGTCAGCACCAGCGCCAGCAGCACGCCGGCCAGGTGGCCGAACAGTTTCCTCATGATCGTCTCCGTTCCGTTGGGAGCAAGATAAAGCAGCACGCGGGCGTTGAGAAGGCTCCGCCGTCATTGCGAAACGCGGTCGCGTAGGGTGGGCAAAGCGCAGCGTGCCCACCATCCACGGTCGGTGCAAGAAAGGTGGGCACGCTGCGCTTTGCCCACCCTACGCTTCGCGCGCCGCCATCGGCCGCCAGACCAGCAGGCGTCGCTCGACCAGCGTCACGGCCATGTCGATCAGGATCACGAAGGCCGACAGCACGAACATGCCTGCGAACACGCCGGCGACGTCGAACACGCCTTCGGCCTGCTGGATCAGATAGCCGAGGCCGGCGGCGGCGCCGAGATATTCGCCGACGACCGCGCCGACCACCGCAAAGCCCACGGACGTATGCAGCGAGGAGAACATCCACGACAGCGCCGAGGGCCAATAGACATGCCGCATCAATTGCCGCTCGCTCATGCCGAGCATGCGGCCATTGTCGAGCACGGTCGTGCTCACTTCCTTGACGCCCTGATAGACGTTGAAGAACACGATGAAGAAAACGAGGGTGACGCCGAGCGCGACCTTGGACCAGATGCCGAGGCCGAACCATAGCGCGAAGATCGGCGCCAGCACGACGCGCGGCAGCGCGTTCGTCATCTTCACGTAAGGATCGAACACGGCCGCGACGCGCGGCTGGCGCGCGAACCAGAAGCCGACCAGAACGCCGAGGGACGAGCCGATCACGAAAGCGAGGATCGATTCCCACAGCGTGATCGCAAGATGCTTCCAGATCACGCCGGTCGAGAACCATTTGACGATCTGGTCGAAGACGTCGATGGGATTGGAGAAGAAGAACGGCGGCAGCAGGATGCGGCCGAACAGCGGGACTGTGGTAAAGACCTGCCACAGCGCCAGCGCGACGACGGCGACCAGGACCTGGCAGAGCAAGAGCGCAGCGCGGGACATCACTCGGCTCCCGCGGCTTGCGATGATTGCGCGTAACCCTTCATCACCTCTTCCTTCAGCACGCCCCAGATTTCGCGATGCAGTTCGTGAAACTGCTTGTCCAACCGCACCTCGAAGATGTCGCGCGGGCGCGGCAGTTCCACGCGCCAGTCGCCGATGATGCGCGAGGAAGGGCCGGCCGACATGATGACGACCCGGTCGGCGAGCGCGATCGCCTCCTCCAGGTCATGGGTGACGAACAGCACCGCCTTGCGGTCGGCAGTCCAGAGTTCGAGCAGCAGATTGCCCATCACCTGCCGGGTCTGGGCATCGAGCGGGCCGAACGGCTCGTCCATCAGCAGGATCTTTGGATCGCGGATCAGCACCTGCGCAAGGCCGACGCGCTTGCGCTGGCCGCCCGAGAGCATGTGCGGATAGCGGTTTGCGAATGCGCCAAGCCCGACCGAGGTCAGCCAGGCCTGCGCCTGTTCCAGCGCCTTCGCCCGCGGCGTGCCCTTGATCTCGAGCCCGATCGCGACATTGTCGATCGCGGTCTTCCAGGGGAATAGCGCATCGGCCTGGAACAGGTAGCCGGCGTCGCGGTTCAATCCTGTGAGCGGCTGGTCGAAGATCCTGACCGCGCCCGCGGCCGGCTTGAGCAGGCCGGCGGCCACGTTCAGCAAGGTCGACTTGCCGCAGCCGGTGGGACCGACTATCGCGACGAATTCGCCATGGGCGACCGCAAGGCGCGCCTTCTCGACCGCGGTATATACGCGGGCATCGGCGAGACGAAACGCCACCGTCGCATCCTGAAGCGCCACCGCTGTGGGCCTGGCTGTGGGCTTGGCCTTGTCCACCACGTTCCCTCCCTGTTCGGGAGGATGCCTTAGCCTCTCGTGCGGACAAGTTCAACGCAGCATCGCGACGTGCTAGTTGAACTGTGATCCCTTAAGGCAGGGGCCAGCGCGAGGGTTGAACGGCATTGTCCAATGGACCACTCATTGCCTACACCAAGGTCGGCAAGACCTTCGCCAATGGCGGCGTGGTCGCGGTCGACGACGTCTCGCTTGATGTGGCCGAGGGCGAGTTCCTCGCCATCGTCGGCGGCTCCGGCTCGGGCAAGACCACCTTGCTGCGGCTCGCCAACCGGCTGATCGAGGCCGACCGCGGCAGCGTCACGGTCGAAGGCGAGGACGTGCGCAATGTCGATCCGATCCGCCTGCGGCGGCGCATCGGCTATGTCTTCCAGAGCGGCGGGCTGTTTCCGCATCTTTCCGTCGGCGCCAATATCGGCATCACGCCGAAGCTGCTCGGCTGGCCGGCGGCGGAGACGGCAGCGCGCGTCGACGAACTGCTCGAACTGGTGCAACTCGACGGCGGGCAATATCGGGAGCGGCTGCCGAGCGAGCTCTCCGGCGGGCAGCGGCAGCGCGTCGGCGTCGCGCGGGCGCTGGCCGCACGACCCCGCATCGTGCTGATGGACGAGCCGTTCGGGGCGCTCGACCCCCTCACCCGCGACGCGCTTGGCGATGATTTCCGCGAATTGCATCGCAGGCTCAAATTGACCACGATCATGATCACCCATGACATGACGGAAGCGCTGCTGCTCGCCGACCGCGTCGCTGTCATGCACGAAGGCAGGCTGCTGGCGCAGGGCACCCCAACGGAGCTTTCCGAAAGCAACGATCCTTACGTCGAAAAACTCCTGCACACGCCGCGGCGGCAGGCGGAACGGCTCGGCAAATTGCTGCCGCGGGACGGCGCCACATGAACCTGTTTTCCGATCCGCGCTGGAGCGAAGCGCTCGCGCATCTGCCCGATTATCTCGGCAACCATGTGCGCGTAAGCCTCGCCGCGCTCGCGCTCGGGCTGATCGTCAGCCTGCCGCTGGCGATCCTCGCACGCAACCGGCCAGTGCTGCGCGGCGCGCTGCTCGGCTTTGCCTCTATCGTGCAGACCGTGCCGGGGCTGGCGCTGCTGGCGCTGTTCTATCCGCTGCTATTGGTGCTCGCGGCGCTGACGCTGTCCTGGTTCGGCTTCGATTTCTCTGCCTTCGGATTTCTGCCCGCGGTGCTGGCGCTCGCGCTCTATTCGATGCTGCCGGTGCTCCGCAACACCATCACTGGCCTGTCGGGCGTCGACCCGGCGCTGACGGAGGCAGCGCAGGGCGTCGGCATGACGGAACGGCAATCGCTGTTCATGGTGGAGCTGCCGCTGGCGCTGCCAGTGATGATGGCGGGCATCCGCACCGCGGCGGTGTGGGTGATCGGCACCGCGACGCTGTCGACGCCGATCGGGCAGACCAGCCTCGGCAATTATATCTTTGCGGGACTGCAGACCCAGAACTGGGTGTTCGTCGTGTTCGGCTGCCTCGCCGCCGCCGCGCTCGCGCTCGCCGTCGACCAGCTGCTGGCGCTGATCGAGAACGGCCTGCGCCACCGCAGCCGGCTGCGTGCCGCGCTCGGCGGCGTCGGCATCGCGGCGCTGGTCGCGGCGACGCTGGTGCCTGCGATGGCGCGCTCGGCATCGAGCTATGTCGTCGGCGCGAAGACCTTTACCGAGCAATATGTGCTGGCAGCCCTGATCGCGCAGCGGCTAAACGCGGACGGGCTTTCCGCGACCACGCGCGCAGGCCTCGGCTCCAGCGTGATCTTCGATGCGCTGAAAGCCGGCGATATCGACGTCTATGTCGACTATTCCGGCACGCTATGGGCCAACCAGTTCCACCACACCGACATCCGGCCGCGCGAAGAGCTGCTCGCCGACTTGAAGTCGATCCTGGCGAAACAGGACATCACCTTGCTCGGCGATCTCGGCTTTGCGAACGCCTACGCCCTCATCATGCCGAAGCAGCGCGCGGAAGCGCTCGGCATCCATACCATCGCCGATCTCGCCGCGCTTGCGCCGTCACTGTCGATCGCCGGCGATTACGAATTCTTCTCGCGGCCGGAATGGGCCGGCATCAAGCGGGCCTATGGATTGTCGTTCCGCACGCAACGACAGATGCAGCCGGACTTCATGTATGCCGCCGTCGCCTCCGGCGAGGTCGATGTGATCGCGGGCTATACCAGCGACGGGCTGATCGCGAAATATGATCTCACGGTGCTCGGCGATCCCAAACACGCGATCCCGCCCTATGACGCAGTGATGCTGCTGGCGCCCAAGCGCAAGGACGACACCAAGCTGCGCGCGGCATTGCAGCCGCTGCTCCGACGGATCGACATCGCGACGATGCGGGAAGCGAATCTGCGCGCCGCCGGCAATGATGGCTCGTCCTCGCCGGACGCCGTCGCGCGCTGGCTGTGGGAGCGAATCGGGAAGAAGTGAGGATCTGTAGGATGGGTAGAGCGAAGCGAAACCCATCATTCGGGCGGCTTGTCGAGAAGCTGATGGGTTTCGTTTCGCTCTACCCATCCTACGCCGCTCCACGCTGGACTCTCATAGCCCCTTGATCACACCCGCGTCGATCAGGAGGCGGTTGAAGCGGCGGGCCTCGGCGCCGTCCTTGCAGGCATAGAACAGGCCGTTGCAGCGGAGCATGATGTGCTTCTGCTCCTCGAACGAGGGATCGAGCGGAATGCCGGCGGCTTCCTGGATCACCAGCGGCAGATAGGCCGCATCGATCGTGTCCATCACGGCCGCTGATTTCACCGGTTCGAAATTGATGGCGTCGATCGCGTAATAGGTCGCGAAATAGCGCGGGTCATACGTCTCGAGCTTCTTGCCGATGCCGGCCGCATCGAGGCTCGGGTCGAGAAGATGCGGCGCGAATTCCGGCTGGTGATCGCCGTAGCGAACGATCAGGAACGGCTGCGCCGGAAACTTCTTCTTCAGTCCCGCGACAAAGGCGGCGTAGTCAGTCGCGCTCATCGCCTGCCGGCGCAGATATTCATCGATGACGGGCGCGTTGCCGAGCGGGCGCCAGGACGGCGTCAGGTCGGGGCGCAACGGCGTCTTCCACGGGAAATGGTTGGCGGCGAGATAGACGAAGGTGAACTGCGGCGCGCCGGGCGGCTGCTCGGCCATCAGCCGCAGCGCCTTGTCGTAGAAAAAGCGGTCGGGCTCGACATCCTTGGCGCGGAGATCGCGCGCATCGTAGAAGCGCTGGATGCCGGTCGTGGCCTGGAAGCTGCGCGCGCTCATGAACGCGCCGAACGCCGGATAGAGCGAAAGCGTGTTGTAGCCGCAGCGGCGGAGCGCAAGCGGCAGCCCGCGCTCGACGCGGCCGGAGGCGATGCGGGTGACGAAATAGGCGAAACGGCCGAAGGAGCGCGAGGAGAGCCCGGCGAGCACGTTGTATTCGGTGAACCAGCTCGGCCCGCCATTGCTCTCGGCCAGGAATTTTCGCTCGACGCCGTCATAGGACCTGAACTGCGCGCCGTAGCCCGGCGGCACCTTGACGCCTTCGGCCGCGCGGATATCGAAGCTCGATTCATCGTGGATCAGGATGATGTTCGGCCGGCGGCCGGCCGGATGGCAGGAGTCCACCAGCGGAATCTTGAGGTGCTCGCTCGCGACCGCGTCCGACTCCATGAAGCCATAGTTGATGAAATCGGAAGCCGCCGTGACGGCGGAGCGGGCGAATTTCGAGAGATAGCCGTCGTCGTAGTAGCCGCGCCAATCCTCGTCCGGCCAGGTGACGGCATATCCTGCCAGTGCGGCAAGGCACGCCAATTTGCAGGCCAGCGCCGGCAGGCGGCGGACGCGGAACGGATCGAGCCACCACAGCGCATACATCAAGGGCAGCGTGACGGCGCCTGCGCCGATCAGCGACCAGCGCAGGTTCGGGAAGATTGTCAGCAGGAAGGACGCGGTGTCGTGGTCGACCACCATCAGGTCGACGAAGTTCGCAGTCATCTGCACGACTTCGTGCTTGAACCGCGAGAGCAGCACCAGCGCCACCACCAGCGTCAGCGACAGCGCCCCCGATAGCGCTGGCCGCCGCAGCAACGCGATGAAGAAGAAGTTCAGGATGCCCCAGGACAACAGGAAGCAGAGTCGCGAGCCGAAATCGGTCTCGGTCTGCACCATGATCCCGAGCGCCGCCATCTGTGGCGCAGCGACGGCGAGCAGCCGCCAGACGCCGATCGCGGCCAGGCCGCCCGCGATCGCAGCAATCGAAGAGCCTTGATTTGGCGCGGGCGCCATGGGTGACGACGCAACATTCCCCGGCGCGGTAGTTCGCCTTGGCTGGAGGTGACCAGGAGGCGGACGACGCAGCCGGAACCCGCGTCGCGTCACAAAACCGTAATGTAACTGTCATGAACGCGCAAATGAATTTGCGGCGGCGGGCGTGACGCCGCGCCGCTCAGCGCTTCGCGATCCCGTCGATGAAGAGATCGATGATCGCCTCCGCGGTACGTTCGGCATCGTCATCCGCGACGCCCCAGCGCGGGAAATGACCATCGATGTTCATGCGGGCAAAGCCATAGACCAGCGCGCGGCCAGCGATCTGGACCTGTTTCAGGTCGGACGCGCGGAGCTGGCCTTGGACAAAGGCTTCCGCCAGCGTCCGTTCAGTCAGCGCAATCAGCTCGGCATTGTCGCGCGAAACCCCGCCCGACCGGTCATGATCAAAAAAGCGGCGGCTGGAGATGATCTCGAAATGGGCTGGGTTCTTCATCGCCCAGCGCACATAGGCCAATCCGAGCGCGCGAAACCGCGCCAAGGGGTCGCCGGCCGAAGCAGTATCCAGCGCCGCCTGGATCTCGGCTCGGAAGCGCCGCTGCGCCTCTTCCGCCACCGCGTTCATCAGCGCGTCGCGGCTCGGGAAATGACGGAACGGAGCGCCCGGCGAGACCCCGGCGCGGCGCGCCGCCTCGCGAACGCTGACGGCGTCCGGCCCGCCCTCGTCCACCAATTGCAGCGCGGCGTCGACCAGGGCGTGCCGGAGGTCGCCGTGGTGATAGGGCTTCGCGACGGCCGCGGACGGATTGCGGCGGCGCGTCTTTGCGGCTGAGGATTTCGTGGCGCGACGCATGTCTTTCCCTAACATCACCGGCTCGTGAATGTAAGCGGTAATTACACGGATTGACCACATCTCGGGAGACAATGTAACCAGTGATTACATTAAACAACAGCAGGGAGGCGAAACATGCCGATGGGGCCACGCTGGTTCGAAGGGTGGCGGCTGTTCGCCATCCTCACATCGATCCTGGTCGCGCTCAGCCTCTGGATCGCTGGCATGCGCCAGTTCGAGGTCGACGGCGTCAGGATGATGATCCGCTTCACGGCGCGGACTTCGCTGTTGTTGTTCTGCCTTGCCTTCTCGGCGTCCGCGCTGGCGCAGCTCTGGCCGAACGCCTGGACGCGCTGGCAGCGCCGCAATCGCCGTGCACTCGGCGTCAGCTTCGCGGCGTCGCACGCCATCCATGCTGCGGCGATCGGCTGCTTCGCGCTGATGGACCCAGCCGGCGATGCGGCTGCGACCTCGGCCGCGTCCTACATCTTCGGCGGCATCGCTTACGCCTTCATCATCGCGATGACGGCAACCTCATTCGACCGCACCGCGGCTGCACTCGGCGCACGCGCCTGGCGGACGCTGCACCTGGTCGGCGGCTATTATCTTCTGGTGCAGTTCACGGTCTCATTCGGCAAGCGGATTCCGGAGATGCCGCTTTATGCGCTGTTCCTGATCCCGCTCATAGCGGTGTTCGGCTTGCGAATGATCGCGATGGCATCAAGGCGGACGCCGCGCGCCATCGAGGCCCGATAGCCTAAACCACGCTCATAAAGCGTGACGCAACGAAGCTAATGTCCGCTTGCCACTAAACGCGACGCAGTTGCTGCGCAACAGCGAAATGACGCGATGGGCCGGAAGGCGACATGGCCCTGAAGGCTGGCCTTCTTACCTGCGCCACCAGAAGGGCGGTGACACCGTTTGTCGAAGGCAGTCATATATGGTGATGCGCACTCTGGGCTATCTGATATTCTCAGCGCAGGCCCGTCCCCGGCTGCGACGACCAGCATTGGACGGCGTCTGGCACGGGAGGTGATCTTGGTGCGCAACTGGGCAAAGAGTCGAACGCGAGGTCGCAAGCTTCATTCGACCGGCGCGAAGGCGCGCGCTGGTCGAGCTAGCAAAAGCCGCGCCGATCTCGAACGACAGCTTAAAACATGCAAACAGGAGATCGCTAACGCGCGGGAGCGCCTAGTCGAGGCTACGAAGCAGCAAACTGCCACCTCCGAGATGCTGCGCATCATCTCGGATTCGCCGCTTCAGTCGGTGCTGGACGCGGTGGCCGAACATGCCGCACGCCTGTGCGACTCGAATAATGCCGAGATCTATCGCCTGGATAACAACGTTCTCCGCTTGGTGGCTTCGTACGGAGAACTTCCGGTGCATATTC
The DNA here is from genome assembly GCF_059512365.1 of Bradyrhizobium sp. Ses1. NCBI lineage: Bacteria > Pseudomonadati > Pseudomonadota > Alphaproteobacteria > Hyphomicrobiales > Nitrobacteraceae > Bradyrhizobium > Bradyrhizobium sp. Ses1. The sequence goes on along the minus strand of NZ_JCAMOQ010000010.1, from coordinate 197,569 downwards.
AAGCCCGTGGGGGATTTCCTGCAAATCGCGACAGGGTGATAGGACGAGCTGTATGTGATCGGCGGTCGGTTCATGTCCACGATCTCGTCGCCGAGGATAGCGAGTACCCGTTGGGCAGCAGTGACGCAAAACGCCAGGGCCATCGCACCACGCTCGGAACACCGTTGCTGCGCGAGCGCACCCCCATTGGAGTAATTCTGTTCCGGCGATGGGAGGTCCGACCATTCTCCGACAACCAGATCGCGCTTCTCGAGACGTTCGCCGACCAGGCGGCGATCGCGATCGAAAACGTACGCCTGCTCGAAGCCGAGAAGCAACGCGCGCTGGCGCTTGCGCACGCCAACCGCGATCTCGCACAACGCGAAGCGAAGGTACGGCGTCTGGTCGACGCCAACATCATTGGCATCTTCATTTTTGATCTTGAGGGTCGCATTGTGGAGGCCAACGACGCATTCCTACAGATGGTGGGATACGACCAGGAGGATTTCGTCGCGGGTAGCGTTCGCTGGGCGGACCTCACCCCACCGGAATGGCGCGACCGCGATGAGCGGGCGGTGACCGAGCTAAAGAAGACCGGAACGGTCCAACCGTACGAGAGGGAGTATTTCCGCAAGGACGGCAGCCGAGTGCCGATACTGATTGGCTCGGCCGCGTTCGACGAACAACGAGGCCATGGCGTCGCTTTCGTACTCGATCTGACCGAGCGCAAGCAGGCCGAAGCAGAAGCGCGACAAAGTGAACAGAAATACCGCGAGATGCAGACAGAGTTGGCGCACGCCAATCGCGTCGCCACCATGGGCCAACTCGCAGCTTCTATCGCCCATGAAGTGAAGCAACCGGTCGCCGCGATGGTGACCAACGCGCAGGCCGGACTGAGCTGGCTGAGCGCTCAACCGCCAAATCTGGAAAAAGCCTGGCAGACGTTCGGTTATATCGTTAGCGATGGTATGCGGGCGCGCGATGTCGTCGACCGGATCCGGGACATGATCAAGAAAGCGCAACCGAGGAAGCAACTCCTGAACATCAATGATGCAGTGCGCGAGGTCATTGAGCTCGTTCGCGGCGAGACGATGAAGAATGGCATTTCGGTGCACACATTTCTAGCAGAAGGCACACCACCGTTGGAAGGCGACCGGGTGCAACTCCAACAAGTGATGCTGAATCTCGTGATGAATGCAGTCGAAGCTATGAATGCTACCAGCGAGGACGCGAGAGAGTTGCTCATCAGCACCCGACAAACGGAACGTGACGTCGTTCTCGTCGAGGTGCGAGATACGGGACCAGGGCTGGCACCAGCGACTCTCAATCAGCTTTTCGACGCCTTCTACACGACGAAGCCCGGCGGTCTTGGACTGGGACTGTCGATTTGTCGCTCGATCATCGAAGCGCATGGGGGCCGATTATCAGCGAAGGCCAATGTGCCTCGCGGCGCGATTTTTGAGTTCAGCCTTCCCGCCGCGCCAGACGTTGCCAAGCAACCAGCTGTCGTGAGTGCAACCTAATCCCGGTGCGGCGATTGCTATCCGCCAAAGCATCGCTCTCCAAACTAGCTCGGAGAGCCGACTCGTCGGTTAGGCAGCTTTGGGGGCATTTTCGACCGATTGAGCGGGGGTAGTCTGCTGGCTGATGTCCCCTCCGGGATTCACTCGCCCCCAACGAGATGGAATCTGCGGCCGAGTTGGTGATGCACGGTGATGACGGCGCGGTCGACGTCGCTGATCAGGCTGTCGCCGAGGACGACGTTCGGAATTTCCCAATTGCGGCCTGCACTCGCATGCGGCCGATTGGAGACGGCGACAACCTGCGCTGTCTCGCAGCCGGGCTGGCTGCGCAGCGCATCATTGGCGATTGCGGTCAGTTCCGCAGGGGTCTTGCCGATGGTGGACATGCAAGCTCTCGTGACGGGCTAATGCGGCAAGGGCATGTCGCCAGCATGCTCACGTTGATGGCATGAGGCCGAGGCGCTTGGCGATGATCCGGTCGAGCGTACGCTTCGGCAGGATTGACGCCACGATATGCTGCATCCGATCCGGCGCGATCTGGTAACGCACCTTTGGGTTCGGCGCCGTCAGCGCATTGAAGATGGTCTCAGCGATCTTCGCCGGCGGCAGGCCGGCATTGTTGACGAGGCCCGCAAGCGTCTCGCCATTCAGCGCGTCGCGAACCTGGCGCGCGGAAGCAAATACCGCAGCCTCATCGGTGACGTCGAAGATCAACGGCGTGAAATTGGCCCCGAACTCGGCTATGAGCCGGTCGGCATCGGCCTGCTTGCGCACGCTGCCGAACACGCGGAAGCCGCGGTCGAGCAGAAACCTGGCCGTCGCCCAGCCGATGCCGGTAGACACGCCGGTGATCACGACCGATCTCATGACCTGGTCTCCCCTGATGTTCCCGGGGACATCTACAGCGTTTTCGAGCGAAGTGGATACCGGCTTCGCGTGAAGAAAACGTGCATGCTTGATCCAGCCGAGCGGCTGGCACGATCCGGCGATCTTGAGTTGAATTGGTTACGTCTTGCTAACCTTCTCCGCGAGCACAGCCGACGATCGGGTTCCAGCTTAACGCAGGCGTAAGACCGCGCTTGCCATCTTCCGGACCAACCAGAGAACCTGCAACAAGAACAATTCCAATGATGGCGCAACAGCCGGCCCACTCGATCATCGCCGAACTCGAGGAAGCCGTGAGAGACGGCTCGTCGGCGAAGCGGATCAAGACCCTTCGGCGGGTGACCGATCTCTTCCTGCACGACGGCGAACGCTTGAGCGACGAACAGGTCAAGGTGTTCGACGACGTCCTGTGCCTCCTGATCACGCGCGTCGAGAGCCGGGCCAAAGCCGAGCTCAGCAAGCGCCTCGCGCCGATCGACTACGCGCCGTTCGAGGTCATCCAGCACCTGGCAAAGGACGACAAGATCGAGGTCGCCGGCGAAGTGCTGGCGCATTCGATCCGCGTCTCGACGGAGACCCTGGTCGAGGTTGCCAGCACCAAGGGGCAGGACCACCTGCTTGCGATCTCCGGCCGCGCGAGCCTCCCCGAGGAGGTCACCGACGTGATCGTCGATCGCGGCGAGGTGCGCGTGATCCGCCGGCTCGCCAACAATGCCGGCGCGCGCTTCTCGGAGGCCGGCTATTCCGGCATCGTCGCGCGCGCGGAAAGCGACGACGAGCTGGTCGAAATCCTGGGACTGCGCATCGATCTTCCGACCAAGTTCCTGCGCGAGCTCTTGCACCGCGCCAAGGATGCCGTGCGCGCCCGCCTGCTCTCGATCGCACCGCCGGCGCTGCAGGAGGAGATCCGCGAGGTGCTCGACGAGATCGCGCGCGAGGAGCCTGCGGTGCGACGCGGCTTCGGCATTGCCGAACAGCTCGTCAAGCTGATGAAGGAGCTGAACGAGCTGGACGACGCGGCGGTGTTCAAGTTCGCCGAAGCGGGCAAGTTCGACGAGGTGATCGTCGCGATCGCCCTGCTCAACGACGTCGAGCCCGAGATGATCGCGCGGCTGATGGAGGGGCACCGCTCCGACCTGATCCTGATCCCCTGCCGCGCAGCCAGGCTGAACTGGCCGACGGTGGAGACGATCCTGAGCAACCGGCCGGCCGCGCAACCGATCTCGGCGCAAACCATGGAGCAGGCCCAGCGCGATTTCCGCCGTCTGTCGATCGAGACCGCCCAGCGCACCGTGCGCTTCTGGCAGCTCCACAACCGGATCGAGAAGCCGGCGGAAGGGCGTGCGGCGCCGTAAACCGCAACAGTGCCGTCATTGCGACCGCAGCGAAGCAATCCATCTCACCGCTTGTGGAGGCATGGATTGCTTCGCTGCGCTCGCAATGACGTGGAGAGGGCACAGAGCACTCGCAGAAGCCGTAGGGTGGGCAAAGCACAGCGTGCCCACCATCACGAGCGGAGTGCTGAAGGTGGGCATACTTGCGTTCTGCCCACCTTACTTCTTGATCGCGGCTTAGTTCTTCGTCTTGTCGACCAGCGCGCCCTTCTTGATCCAGGGCATCATGTCGCGCAGCTTGGCGCCGACTTCCTCGATCGGGTGCTGCGCGAGCTTGGCGCGGGTGGCCTTGAACGAGGTCTGGTTGACCTTGTTCTCCAGCATCCAGTCGCGGGCGAACTTGCCGCCCTGGATGTCGGCGAGAACGCGCTTCATCTCGGCCTTGGTCTCGGCCGTCACGATGCGCGGACCGGTGACGTATTCGCCGTATTCGGCAGTGTTTGAGATCGAGTAGTTCATGTTGGCGATGCCGCCTTCATAGATCAGGTCGACGATCAGCTTCACTTCGTGCAGGCACTCGAAATAGGCCATCTCCGGCGCATAGCCGGCTTCGACCAGCGTCTCGTAGCCGCCCTTGATCAGCTCGACCAGGCCGCCGCAGAGCACCACCTGCTCGCCGAACAAATCGGTCTCGCATTCCTCTTTGAATGTGGTCTCGATGATGCCGGCGCGGCCGCCGCCGATCGCGGAGGCGTAGCTCAGGCCGAGATCATGCGCGTTGCCGGAGACGTCCTTGGCGATCGCGATCAGGCAGGGCACGCCGCCGCCACGCTGATATTCGGAGCGCACGGTGTGGCCGGGGCCCTTGGGGGCAATCATCAGGACGTCGAGATCGGCACGCGGGTCGAGCAGGTTGAAGTGCACGTTGAGGCCGTGCGCGAACACCAGCGCGGCGCCCTTCTTCATGTTGTCGTGCAGGTGCTCGCGATAGATGTCGCCCTGCAATTCGTCGGGGGTGAGCATCATCACGAGGTCGGCCCATTTGGCGGCATCCGCAACGCTCAGCACCTTGAAGCCGGCAGCCTCAGCCTTCTTGGCCGAGGCCGAGCCCGGACGCAGCGCGATCGACACTTCCTTGACGCCGGAATCCTTCAGGTTGAGCGCATGGGCGTGGCCCTGGCTGCCATAGCCGACGATGGCGACCTTCTTGCCCTTGATCAGGTTCAGGTCGGCATCGCGATCGTAATAAACTCGCATCGTAGTTTCCTCTTGAGGGGGCCGAACATCGGCCGATGGATTTGGGCTTGCAGGTGGATCAAGACCGCCGGCGCCCGCGAATTTCCGGCGTGGTCTAGAGCATTTTCCGGCTCAGGGGAAACCCTGTTCTCGCATGGCGCGGTGCGGCATCATGCGTCCATGAAGACCGGGTAGAGCGAGGCGAGCAACAGGATCGCCATCACGATATTGAAAGCGCGGACCGCCTGGCGCGAGGTCAGGATCGGCCGCAGCGCGGTGCCGAACAGCGCCCAGGCGATGCAGGACAAGGTGCCGAGGATCAGGCTCAAGCCGACCTGGATCGCGATATTCCAGGGGAATGCGGCAATCGCCGCATAGGCGGTGATGGTACCGATCACCATCACCCAGCCTTTGGCGTTGACCCATTGGAACATGGCCGCGCCCCAGAAGGTCATCGGGCGGCCGCTTCTGTCGCCGGATTCCGGCGAGGATGGCTCGGCCATCGCGATCGCGGCCGCGAGATAGATCAGGTAGGCAACGCCGATATATTTGAGGATGGTTTGCAGCACGGGATAGGCGATGAAGACGGTGCCGAGGCCAAGCCCGACGGCGCCGACCATGAACGCAAATCCGACCGTGATGCCCGCCATATGCGGCACCGTGCGGCGGAAGCCGTAAGTCAATCCCGAGGACAGCAGCATGATGTTGTTCGGCCCCGGCGTGAAGAACATCACCACGGCGAACATCACGAAGGCGATCAGAACCGACTGCGACATGACACCACTCATGCGATCTTCGTCTGGGGTTGCGGACTTCTCGAGAACAGCATGATGGCGATGCCGCCGATGACGGCGGCCATGCCCGCTAGCCGCAGCGGCCCGAACCGTTCGCCGAACACGATGCTGGAGGCGGCGGAGCCGACGAACGGCACCAGGAGCGCGAACGGCACCACCTGCGCCGCCGGATGGTCGCGCAAGAGCCGACCCCACAGCCAATAGGCGATGCTGGTCGAGACGCCGCCGATGAACAGCATGCAGACGATGCCGGTCATCGACATCTGCGACAGCGCTTGCCAGGTCGGCTTCACCCCGAGGGTGACCAGCGACAGCGCGAACAGGGGAACGGCGGCGCAGAGGCACAGCCATGCGAACAGATCGAACATGCGCGCACCCTGCGCGGGCCGCAGCAGGAGATTGCCGACTGCGAAACAGATCGGGGAGATCATCAGGATCGCGAACGCGCCGGCACTGAAATCATGGCCGACGGTGCCGGAGATCATCAAGAGGCCGATCGCGGCAATGCCGATGCCGACCATCTGCATCCGGCTCGGCCATTCGCCGAAAATGATGGCGGCGAAGGCGATCGTGAACAGCGCCTGGCTCTGCACGATCACGCTGGTGAGCCCGACCGGCATGCCATGCGCAATGGCGATCGACTGCGCCAGGAACTGGCCGAGGAACAGGTTCAGGCTGATGGCGATCAGAAGCGGCCAGGACACTTTCGGCTTGTGCAAGAACAGGCACGGCACCGCCGCGATCCCAAAACGCAGCGCCGTCATCAATTCCGGCGGCAATTCGTCAAGCGCGATCCGGCTGGCGACGAAGGCAAGCCCCCAGATCACCGCGACCAAGACGGCGATGCAGACGTCGGCCGGTTTCATTGGCTCGTCTTTTCCAGCTCTTTGGTTCTAGCTCTTCTGTTCCGGCTTCGGCTTGCGCAGGAGATAGGTGCCGTGCAGCGGCGCGTGGTAGTCGGCGGAGACCAGGGTGAAGCCGACCTCGGTCAGCATGCGTTCCATCACCCAACCGAAGGTCGAATATTCGTCACGCATGTGCGTCACCACGCCCTCGCGCTCGAAATCGTGGTTCTTGATGGAAAAATCGGCCCAGCCCTCGACGTCGCGCTCCACGCCGTCGGGCATGCTGACGAACACGATGTCGCGCAGATAGAACTCGCAGCCCGGCTTCAGCGCGTTGAAGATCCGCGACAGCGCCACCGCTTTCCAGAAATCCGGCAAATGATGCAGCGTGAATTCGCTGACGATCAGGTCATAGGAATTCGGCTGATAGGCGAAGCTGAGAAGTCCCGCCGGCTGGGTGCGGATGCGCGCCCTGCGGTCGCGTGCATAGATATTGGCGAGCGTCAGCATCGCCGGCGAGATGTCGATCGCATCGACGTCGGCGCCCATCAGCGCCGCTTCGCAGGCGAGCACACCGTTGCCGCAACCGATATCGGCGACGCGCCAGCCCGGCTTGACGCCGAGCATGTTGAGCGTCTGGCGGGCGCGGACGTCGCTGTCGTCATCGCGGCCATAGATCGAGGCGACCGCGGTATCGATGCCGACCCGGCGTCTTTGCGTGTAGTACCAGTCGCGCGCCAACATGGTTCACATCCCTTCCGGCCCGCGTCCGATCGCGGCGACGCCCGTGCGTGACACCTCGACCAGGCCGAGCGGGCGCATCAGGTCGATGAACTGATTGATCTTGGCGGTATTGCCTGTGATCTCGAACACAAAACTCTCGGTGGTGGCATCAATGACCCGTGCCCGGAACGCATCCGCGAGCCGCAGCGCCTCGACGCGGTGGTCGCCGGTTCCGCGCACCTTCACCATTGCGAGCTCCCGCTCGATCGAGCGTCCCGACAGCGTCATGTCGACGACGCGGTAGACCGGGATCATGCGGTCGAGCTGATGCTTGATCTGCTCGATCACCATCGGCGTGCCCGTGGTCACGATGGTGATGCGCGAGAGATGTTTCTGGCTCTCGGTCTCGGAGACGGTGAGGCTTTCGATGTTGTAGCCGCGGCCGGAGAACAGCCCGATCACGCGCGCGAGTACGCCCGGCTCGTTCTGCACGAGCACCGAAAGCGTGTGCGACTCGTTCGGATCGTGGCGCTCTTCGAGGAAGTAGGCGGATGCGGGCTGGTTCATGGTCGTCCCCTCAAGGATTGCTCTGTCACGCCAACGCCCGCTCGGCGATGGCGGCGTCCGTCCCGACCCACTGGCGGAACAGGTCGAAATCGATATTGCCGCCGCTCAGGACCAGGCCGACGCGCTTGCCTTGAATCCTGTCCCGCTCCTGCAGCGCGGCCGCGAGCGGCGCGGCGCCGGCGCCTTCGGCGAGGTTGTGCGTATCGGTCCAGTAGCAGCGGATGGCAGCGCCGACCTCGTCGTCGCTAACCTGCACGATGCGGGAGGCGCCCTTGCGGATCATCGCGAGCGCATCGGCCTCGGGAATGCGCGTCGCCATGCCGTCGGCGCGGGTGTTGGCGGTCTCGGTGGTGACGAGGGCGCCGGCGGCGAACGACAGCGCATAGGACGGCGCCTCCGTCGACTGCACGCCGACGATCTCGGTCTTCAGGCCGAGGAGATCGCGGACACGGATGCAGCCGCAGATGCCGGAGCCCTGCCCGATCGGCACATAGAGCAGGTCGAGGTCCGGTGCGGCCTTGAACAGCTCCAACGCATAGGTCGCAACGCCCAGCACCAGGTCGGAATGGAACGCCGGCACCATGTGCAGGCCCGCGCTCTCGGCGCGCCGCACCGCCTCCTCCCGCGCCGCCTGAAAATCCTCGCCGTGTTCGACCAGCTCGGCGCCGAAGGCGCGCATGGCGCGGTTCTTCTCGACCGAATTGCCATGCGGCACGTAGATCGTCGCAGGGACATTATTACGACGCGCGGCGAAGGCGAGACTCTGGCCGTGATTGCCGCGCGTCGCCGAGATGATCCCTCGCGTATCGGGCTGCTCGCGCTTCAGCCGATCGAGATAGACGAGCCCGCCGCGCACCTTGAAGGCGCCGGTCGGCGTGTGGTTCTCATGCTTGACCAGGACATTCGTACCCAGCCGCTCAGCTAGCAGCGGCCAGGCATACACCGGCGTCGGCGGCACCACCGTGCCGACAATCGCCTGCGCGCGCTCGAGCTGTCCGAGGTCGAACATCAGTCCATCTCACACCAGCGCCTTGCCGCCGGCGAAGGCGGTCGCGGTTGCCTCGTCGGTCGCCTCCTCCGGCAACAACATCTCGTTGTGCGCCTTGCCGGAGGGGATCATCGGGAAGCAGTTCTCGAGCGCGGCGACGCGGCAGTCGAACAGCACCGGACGCTTGATCGCGATCATCTCCTTGATCGCGCCGTCGAGATCGGCCGGCTTGATCACCTGCAGGCCGACGCCGCCATAGGCCTCCGCGAGCTTGACGAAGTCAGGCAGCGCCTCGGTATAGGAATGCGACAGGCGGTTGCCGTGCAGAAGCTGCTGCCACTGCCGCACCATGCCCATGTACTGGTTGTTCAGGATGAAGATCTTGATCGGCAGCTCGTACTGGACCGCCGTCGACATCTCCTGGATCGTCATCTGCACCGAGGCGTCGCCTGCGATATCGATGACGAGACTGTCGGGATGCGCCACCTGCACGCCGACCGCGGCCGGCAGGCCATAGCCCATGGTGCCGAGACCGCCGGAGGTCATCCAGCGGTGCGGCTCCTCGAAGCCGTAGAATTGCGCCGCCCACATCTGGTGCTGGCCGACTTCGGTCGTGATGTAGGTGTCCTTCCCGCGCGTCAGCTCGAACAGGCGCTGGATCGCATATTGCGGCAGGATGATGTCGTTGTTCTTGCGGTAGGACAGCGAGTTGCGCGCGCGCCATTGCGCGATCTGCTGCCACCACGCCTTGATGTCCGGCCGCTTCGCTTCCGCCTTGAACACCTGCAAGAGGTCGCCGAGCACGTTGCCGCAATCGCCTATGATCGGCACGTCGACACGGATGTTCTTGTTGATCGAGGACGGGTCGATGTCGATGTGGATCTTCTTCGAGCCCGGCGAGAACGCATCGATGCGGCCGGTGATGCGGTCGTCGAAGCGCGCGCCGACGCACAGCATGACGTCGCAATCATGCATGGTCATGTTGGCTTCGTAGGTGCCGTGCATGCCGAGCATGCCGAGCCAGTTCTTGCCCGATGCCGGATAGGCGCCGAGGCCCATCAAGGTTGACGTGATCGGGAAGCCGGTGAACTCGACGAGATCGCGCAGCAGCTTGGAGGCCTCGGGGCCGGAATTGATGACGCCGCCACCGGAATAGATCACCGGCCGCTTGGCGGAGGCGAGCAGTGCCACCGCTTTGCGGATCTGGGTCGCATCGCCCTTGACGCGCGGCGCGTAGGAGATGTGAACGTCGGACTTGCGCGGCGGATGATAGGTGCCGACCGCGAACTGCACGTCTTTCGGCACGTCAACCACGACCGGCCCCGGGCGGCCGGAGGTCGCCACGTAGAACGCCTCATGCAGGACCTTTGCGAGGTCGTTGACGTTGCGCACCAGCCAATTGTGCTTGGTGCAGGGGCGCGTGATGCCGACCGTGTCGCATTCCTGGAACGCGTCGTTGCCGATCAGATGGGTCGGCACCTGGCCGGTGATGCAGACCAGTGGAATCGAATCCATCAGCGCGTCGGTGAGCGCCGTCACCATGTTGGTGGCGCCGGGGCCGGAGGTCACCAGCACGACGCCGGGCTTGCCGGTCGAGCGCGCATAGCCCTCGGCCGCGTGGCCGGCGCCCTGCTCGTGCCGCACCAGGATGTGCTCGACCTCGCTCTGCTGGAAGATCTCGTCGTAGATCGGCAGCACCGCGCCGCCGGGATAGCCGAAAAGGTGCTGCACGCCATGATCGATCAGCGCGCGGACGATCATCGCGGCTCCCGTCATCTGGTTCGGATCGTGGCTCTTGTCTTTCATGGCTGGCTCCGGATGCGCGGTTTCTTGCGCGGCGTTAGGTCTTTGATTTGGGAAATAAAAAAGGGCCCGAGAGGCCCCATGCACACCGCCTGTCTGTCAGATGGCCGCTAGCCATCCCCGGCGGTGTGCCTGGGTACGACGACGATGAGTTTGGTAATAATGTTACGCATGGACCGGCTCAGGCTTCCCAAAGGTTGCGCGACCATACCGACCGATGCCCGAATGTCAAGGCAGGGACGCGTTCAGCGCGACTTTTCGTAATGTAGCGGGGTTCCTGGCGTTCGGCGAGTGTGAAATTGTTGTTCCCAGCCATGCGAGATTGGCCCCACAACGCGGGTGCGCGCAGCGCGAACCCGGAATCTGGAGGTTCCGGGTTCGCTCCTTTCACTCGCGCCCCGGAACGACGCTGTCCACCCATCCCCTCGCCGCTTCCGGCGCCACCCATTCGAATTCCGGCAATTGGTGGCGGAACCAGGTGAATTGGCGCTTGGCGTAATGGCGGGTGTCGGCGCGGCCGATCTCGGATGCCTCCTCGCGGCTGATCTCGCCCTTGAGGTGCCGGATCACGGCCGGCACGCCGTGGGCCTTCATCGCCGGCAGCAAGGGATCGAGATCGCGCGCCGCGAGCTTTGCGACCTCGTCCAGCGCGCCAGCGTTCAGCATCGCCTCGAACCGGGCATCGATCCGGGCATAGAGCTTGTCGCGCTCGGGCGCGAGGAACAGCGCGGAGAACTCGCCCGGCGGCAATAGCGGGGGCAGGCCGTCGCGATGCCAATCGGTCAGCGAGCGGCCGGTCGCCTCTACGACTTCGAGCGCGCGGGCGATGCGGGTGCGGTCCCGCGGCTTCAGGCGCTCGGCATAGGCGGGATCGCGCCGGGAAAGTTCCGCATGCAGCGCCTCGACGCCGTCACGCTCAAGCCGCTCGCGCACAACCTCGCGCACCTCGGCAGCGATCGGCGGCACCGCCGACAGCCCGCGGGTGAGCGCCTTGAAATACAGGCCCGATCCGCCGATGAAGATCGGCAGCCGGTTCTCGGCGCGCACCTCGGAAAGCACCTTCGCGGCATCCGCGACCCAGGCGCCGGCGGAGAAATTCGTAGCTGCGTCGACATGGCCGTAGAGCCGGTGCGCGACCAGCGCCTCCTCCTCGACCGTCGGCCGCGCCGTGATGATGCGGAGGTCGCGATAGACCTGCATTGAGTCGGTGTTGATCACGACGCCGCCGGCTTTTTGCGCGAGATCGAGCGCCAGCGCCGACTTGCCGCTGGCGGTCGGCCCTGCGATAAGCACCGCTCTTGTCCCAGCTTTCGAAGCCGCCGCCATGTCGCTTGTCGCCACCCTCATCTGCAATCCCGCCAATCCGGCGCTCGACTCCACCATTGTCGACGGCGCGCTGGCCGTCCTGCCGTCGCCCGGCGCGGCAGAGTGGCTGTTCGACGAAGTCGCCATCGACATCCCCTTTGACGGCAGCGAGGATATCAAGGCGATCGAAGCCCGCCTGCAAGAGGCGCGCGGCGACCTGCCGATCGATATTGTGGTGCAGCCTCGCGCCTTCAGGCGCAAGAAACTTTTTCTCGCCGACATGGATTCCACCATGATCGGCCAGGAATGCGTCGACGAGCTCGCCGATTTCGCCGGGATGAAGGAGCACGTCTCAAAAATCACCGAACGCGCGATGCGCGGCGAGATCGCCTTCGAGCCGGCGCTGCGCGAGCGCGTCGCGCTATTGAAGGACCTGCCGGTCAGCGTGGTCGACGAGGTCCTGGAGAAGCGCATCACGCCGACGCCGGGCGGCCGCGAACTGGTGATGACCATGCGCGCCAATGGCGCTTGGACCTGCCTGATCTCGGGCGGCTTCACGCTGTTCACGAGCGCCATCGCCGCCAAGATCGGCTTCCAGGAGAACCGCGCCAACGAGCTGATCGCGCAAGGCGGCAACCTCGTGGGCGAAGTGAAGGAGCCGATCGTCGGCCGCGCCGCCAAGCTCGCCACGCTGATCGAGCTGCGCGAGGCCTTCGACCTCGATGCCATCGACACGCTGGTCGTCGGCGACGGCGCCAACGACCTCGGCATGATCGAGGCCGCCGGCCTCGGCGTCGCCTACCACGCCAAGCCCGCGGTCGCAGCCGCCGCGGCGGCGCGGATCGACTACGGCGACCTCACCGCGCTGCTCTACGCACAGGGCTATCGGCGGGACGAATTCGTGGAGAGGTAGGCTCCTCGACCGTCATGCCCGGGCTTGACCCGGGCATCCATCAAGCTTCGAAAAAAGTCTTTGCGTAGCGATAGATTGCCGGGTCAAGCCCGGCAATGACAACTCCTACTGCACGCTCAGCGCCACGAAGCGCAGTTCGCCGTCGCCGTTGGAGACGAGCAGGAGGACCGACTTCTTGCCGTCCTTCTTCAACTGGTCGACACGCTTCTTGATGTCGGCGGCGTTGGCGACCGCTTCCTGCGCGACCTCGACGATGACGTCGCCGGCGGACAGGCGCTTTTCGGCGGCATCGGAGGAGCCATCGACGCCGGTGATGATCACGCCCTTCACGCTGTCCTTGATCTTGTACTTGGTGCGGAGATCCTTGTTCAGCGCCGCAAGATCGAGCCCGAGCGCCTTCTGCGTCACCGGCTTCTCCGCCGGCTCATCCTTGGTCTTGGCATTGGCCTGCTGCACCTTGTCGGTGTCCTCGAGCCGGCCGAGCGTGACCCGCTTGGTCTCCTCATTGCCCTTGCGGATGACGACAACGTCGACTTCCTTGCCGACGGCGGTGTCGGCGACGACGCGCGAGAGATCCTTGGGATCCTTGACGTCCTTACCGTCGAACTTGACCACGACGTCGCCAGGCTCGATGCCCGCGGGTTTCGCCGGCCCCTTGTCGTCGACGCCGGCAACCAGCGCACCACGCGCCGGCTTGATGTTGAGGCTGTCGGCGATCTCGTCGGTGACCTGCTGGATTCGCACGCCGAGCCAGCCGCGGCGCAGCTCGCCAAATTTCTGCAGTTGATCCACGACGGCAGCGACCGTCTTCGACGGCACGGCAAAGCCGAGGCCGATCGAGCCGCCGGTCGGTGAGATGATCAGCGTGTTGACGCCGACCACTTCGCCTTCGAGGTTGAACAGCGGTCCGCCCGAATTGCCGCGGTTGATGGCGGCGTCGGTCTGGATGTAGCTATCATAGGGACCCTGGCTGATGTCGCGATTGCGCGCCGACACGATGCCGGCGGTCACCGAGCCGCCGAGGCTGAAGGGGTTACCGATCGCGATCACCCATTCGCCGAGCCTGAGCTTGTCGGAATCGCCGAACTTCACCGCGGTCAGCGGCTTCGGCGGCTTGAACTTCAGGACGGCAAGATCCGTCTTCTTGTCGACGCCGACCAGCTCCGCCTTCACCTTGGTGCCGTCGTTCATGATGATGTTGATCTCGTCGGCATCGGCAATCACGTGGTTGTTGGTCACCACGATGCCTGCGGTGTCGACGATGAAGCCGGAGCCGAGCGAGTTGGTCTTGCGCGGCTGAAACTCGCCGTTCTTGTCCCCGCCCTTGCCGCCACCGGGGCCACGGCGGTTCTTGAAGAAGTCGTCGAAGAACTCCTCGAAGGGCGAGCCCGGCGGCAGTTGCGGCATGGCGCCGCCGCCCTTGGCCTCCACTGTCTGCGACGTCGAGATGTTCACGACCGCATCGATCACCTTTTCGGCAACGTCGGCGATGCCGTCGGGTCCTCGCGCGAAGGCCGCTGGCACCGAGGCAAGCATGCCGGCGGCGCCGATGGCAATCGCGGCTCCCATCAGGCGCAGGCGACGGCTCAAGGCGGGTCTGGCACCGGTCATGTCAGCTTCTCTCCAGGAAGTATAATATAGGGCCACAGTGCGCCCGAACGGGGTGGCCGCGCAAGCATTTGAGACAACCATTTCGGCGAAAAACCGGCGCCTTGCGGCTCACGATCGCGTTGGACCGACAAGTTCCGGGCGGCCGATTTTTTTCGTCATGCCCGGGCTTGTCCCGGCCATCCACGCGCTTTCCTTGTGGCGGCCAAGAACGTGGATGCCCGGGACAAGCCCGGGCATGACGATGCCTGCGTTCGCAGCGACCGCTACCGCCGCACCAGCCAGATCAGGATCAAGCCAGCCACTGCCGATCCGATCCCGACCACGCGCAAGACATTGTCCGGGGTTGCCAGCGCGCTTTTCATCGCGCGCCGCATCCAGCTCGGGCTTGCCGCGAACATCAGGCCCTCGAGCACGAACAGAATTCCCACACCGATGAGGAAGTCGGCGAACGCTATGGACCTCATCGGATGGCGACCTCTCGTCCGGGCGTTTCTTCTTGGCTAAAGGGCGAAGCGGATGCTTCGCCCTCGTGATGCGGTTACTGCTGCCTCGGCGCGGCGGCCGCTGCCGACGGACCGACGGACGGCGGACGGCCGGCCGCGCTGCCGAAATATTTGAAGAAATCGGAGTCCGGGCGCAACAGGAAACGGGTGTCGTTGGCGCGGAGACCGTTCTCATAGGCAGTCATCGAGCGGTAGAAGCTGAAGAAATCCGCGTCCTTGCCATAGGCCTCAGCGAACAGCCGGTTACGCTCGGCGTCGCCCTCGCCGCGCACCTGCTCGGCGGACGAATTGGCCTCTGCGACGATGACGGTTGCCTCACGATCCGCCTTGGAGCGGATCTCCTGCGCCTTCTGACCGCCTTGGGCGCGGAATTCGGCGGCCTCGCGCTGACGCTCGGTCTGCATCCGCTGGTAGACCGCCTGGCTGTTCTGCTCCGGGAGGTCGGCGCGGCGGATGCGGACGTCGACGACCTGGATGCCGTAGCCGTCGGCCTCGTGGTCGAGCTGGTCGCGGATCCGCGCCATCAACCTCTCGCGCTCGTCGCGGACGACGTTGATGAAGGTGACCTCGCCGAGCACGCGGCGCAGCGCCGCGTTGAGCAGCGTCGTCAACTGCACGTTGGCCGCCTGGATCGTGCCGACGCTCTGATAGAAGCGCAGCGCGTTCTTGATGCGGTAGCGAGCGAAGGCGTCAACCACCAGTCGCTTCTGGTCGGAGGCGATCACTTCCTGCGACGGGTTTTCCAGGTCGAGGATGCGCTTGTCGATCGAGATCACGGAATCGATAAACGGCGCCTTGAAGTTGAGGCCGGGCTCGGTGACGACGCGGACGGGCTCGCCGAGCCGGACCACCAGGACCTGCTCGGTCTGCTGCACGGTGAAGACCGAGCTGTAGCCGATGATGACCAGCACCAGCAGAATGATCAGCGCGGCAATGCCGGTGACGGGGGACCTCATCGCGTGCCTCCGCCCTGCTGCTGACCAGTGGTGGCGGACGGACGCCGCGGCGTCAGCTCGCTCAGCGGCAAATAAGGCACGATGCTGTTCTGGCCCGACGCGCCGCCGTCATAGACCAGTTTCTCGGAGCCACCGAGGATGCGTTCCATGGTCTCCAGATAAATGCGTTGCCGCGTCACGTCGGGGGCCTTCTTGTACTCGTCATAGACCTTCAGGAAGCGCGCACTCTGGCCCTTGGCCTCCGCCACCGCCTGCTCCTTGTAGCCTTCGGCCGCCTGCACGATCTGGGCGGCGCGGCCGCGCGCCTCCGGGATCACACGGTTGGCATAGGTCTGTGCCTCGTTCTGCAACCGCTCGAGGTCGGCCCGCGCGGCCTGCACGTCGCGGAACGAGTCGATCACCTGCTGCGGCGGATCGACCTTCTGCATTTGCACCTGGGTGATCATGACGCCGGCGCCGTAGGTATCGAGCGTCTTCTGCATCAGTTCCTGCACGTTCTGCTCGGTGGTGGTGCGCGCGCCGGTGAGGATCGGCTGGATCTGCGACCGGCCGATCACCTCGCGCATGGCGCTCTCCGCCACCGCCTTCACGGTGCCCTCGGGATTCTGGATGTTGAACAGGAAGTCGCCGACGCCGTCGGGCTTGATCCGCCACAGCACGGTGAAATCGACGTCGACGATGTTCTCGTCGCCGGTCAGCATCAGGCTCTCTTCCGGAACGTCGCGCATGGTGCGGCCGCGCCGCGCCGGGTCGTCGATCAGGGTCATGCCGATCGAAATGGTGGAGACGCGCAGCGCCTTCGGCAGCAGCACTGTCTCAATCGGATAAGGCAAATGATAGTTCAGGCCCGGCTGCACCGTGCGCACATGCTTGCCGAAGCGCAGGACGACGCCGAGTTCTTCCGACTGCACCCGGAAGAAGCCGGACAGGCCCCAGATCGCGAGCGCGCCGACGACGACAAGCGCGATCCCCATGCTGCTGAAATGACCGCCGGGCAGGAGCTGCTGCAGGCGGTCCTGGCCGCGGCGCAGGAGGTCCTCAAGATCCGGCGGGCGCGGTCCGGGCGATTGCGGTCCGGTGCCCCATGGTCCCTTCGGACCCGAGCCCCACGGCCCCCCGCCTTGATTCTTCCACGGCATTAACGCTTCTCCTCGGCAAGCCCGGGATGGATGATGGACGCCCGGCCTCGTCAGTCGCCCGGCTTTATAGGGGACCGGATGGCCCCTTACAACGCAAGCTTCCAAGCTGAACGAGCTATGCCTGCGGACATAATTGTCAATGCAAACATTGGCTAGCGGGGTTAACGCTTGATCCGCCGGCGATATGTCACATAGGAAAAATCGACGCTGTCATGCGGCCCGGCCGGATTTCGCACCCGCGCCACTTCTTCCCATTTCGCCGTGTCAATTGTGGCGAAATACGTATCACCTTCCGGCCGCGCATGCACTTCGGTGATTTCGAGCCGATCGGCACTTTCGATCCACTGCGCGTAGATCTCGGCGCCGCCGATGACGGCGATCTCGGTGGCGAAACGCCGCAGCGCATCGCCAAGCGCGATCGCGCGGGCGTTCTCGAACGACTGGGTGACGATCGCGCCGGGAGCGCGATAGTTCGCGTCGCGCGTCACCACGATGTTGGTCCGGCCGGGGAGCGGCCTGCGCAGGGACTCGAAGGTCTTGCGGCCCATCACCACCGGCCTGTTCATGGTGATGGCCTTGAAGCGCTGCTGGTCGCTCTTCAAGCGCCACGGGATCGCATTGTCGCGCCCGATTGCGCCGTTCTCGGCAACCGCTGCGATCAGCACGATCTCCATCAGCACGCCCCGTCCGCCAGGGCCTGCAGCGCCGGGCCGGTGACGCGGCACAGCGTCCATTCGTCCATCATCACGGCGCCGAGCGATTTGTAGAATTCGATCGAGGGCGTGTTCCAGTCGAGCACCGCCCACTGCAATTGCGACCAGCCGTTGGCGACGCATTCGCTGGCAAGATGCACCAGCAGCGCCTTGCCGATGCCCTTGCCGCGCAGCGCCGGGCGGACGAACAGATCCTCGAGATAAATACCGTGGCTTCCAGCGAAGGTGGAGAAATTGACGAACCAGACGACAAAGCCCGCAGGTTCGCCGTCCCACTCCGCGATATCGCAAATGAGCCGCGGATTGTCGCCGAACAGCGCGCCGGCGATGTCGGCTTCGCTGGCCTTCACCTCGTGCAGCAGCTTCTCGTATTCGGCAAGCTCGCGAACCAACGAATGGACGAGCCCGGCTTCATCGGCGCGCGCGCGGCGGATTGTCAGCGACATCCTTAAGCGCTCATACCGCGACTTCCGCTTTGATATGCGGGTGCGGGTCGTAGCCCTCGAGTTTGAAGTCCTCGTAGCGGAAGGCGAAGATGTCCTTGACCTCGGGATTGATCTTCATCACCGGCAGCGGCCGGGTCGGACGCGTGAGCTGCAGCCGCGCCTGCTCGATATGGTTGGAATAGAGATGCGTGTCGCCGAGCGAGTGCACGAAATCGCCGAGCTTCAGTCCCGTCACCTGCGCCACCATCATGGTGAGGAGCGCATAGGACGCGATGTTGAAGGGCACGCCGAGGAAAACATCGGCGGAGCGCTGGTAGAGCTGGCAGGATAGTTTGCCGCCTGCGACATAGAACTGGAACAGGCAGTGGCAGGGCGGCAGCGCCATCTTGTCGACGTCGGCCGGATTCCAGGCGCTGACGATCAGGCGGCGCGAATCCGGATTGCGCTTGATCATGTCGATCACGTTCGCGATCTGGTCGATGCTGCGGCCGTCGGGCGCCGGCCAGGAGCGCCATTGCGAACCGTAGACCGGGCCGAGATCGCCATTGGCGTCGGCCCATTCATCCCAGATGGTGACGCCGTTGTCGCGCAGATATTTGATGTTGGTGTCGCCAGCCAGGAACCAGAGCAGTTCATGCACGATCGCCTTCAGCGGCAACCGCTTGGTCGTCAGCATCGGGAAGCCGGCCGACAGGTTGAAGCGCATCTGGTGGCCGAAGATCGACAGCGTCCCGGTGCCGGTACGGTCGTGCTTCTCCGCGCCATCGGCGAGGATGCGTTCGAGCAGGTCGTGATACTGGTTCATGGCGTGAGCTTCGGGCCTTTCGGGAACGGCGAATGTACCGGCCGCAAACGGCCGTCGACACGGCGATTCGGCCTTCCCTGGCGATTATACCCCGAAAAATGATGGCCCATTCTTAAACGACAAGGGCGGAACCCGCGTTCCGCCACTTGCTTTTCTCGCCGTCATTCCGGGGCGTGCGGAGCGCGAGCTATGATGTGCAATTGCACATCAGAGAATCCATTTCGCCGCCGGCGCATGCCGCCCGATGGATTCCGGGCTCGTCCTTCGGACGCCCCGGAATGACGGCGAGATGTCCCGGGTTGCGCTGCGCTCCACCCGGGGCTACGCGATTAGCCGGCCGGCTTGAGCACCGGGGTCCACTTCTTGATCTCGTTGTTGACCAGCGTCCCCAGCGCCTCCGGCGTGCGGTCGGCTGGCTGCGGGATGACGCTGCCGAGCTCGAGCAGGCGCTTGCGGACGGTCTCGTCGTCCAGCGCCTTGACGGCTGCGGCGTTCAATTTGGCGATGATCGGCGCCGGCGTGCCCTTGGGCGCGAAGATCGCGTTCCAGGCCTGGGCCTGGAAGGCCGGGAGGCCGGCCTCGGCCGTGGTCGGGACGTTCGGCAGCGACGGGTTCCGCTCGGGGGTCGCAATCGCATAGGCCTTGATGGTGCCGGCATTGATCTGTGGCACGGCGTTGACGATCTGGTCGCACATATAGTCCACCTGCCCGGCCACCAGCGCGTTCATCGCCGGGCCCGTGCCATTGAAGGGCACGCCGACCGGCTCGATGCCGAGGACCGAGTTCAGGAGTTGGCAGGAGACGTGGGAGACCGATCCGACGCCGGCATGCGCCGCGTTGACCTTCTCGGCGTTGGCCTTCACGTAAGTCACGAATTCCTTCAGGTCCTTCGGCGGAAAGTCCTTGCGCGCCAGGATCAGGATCGGCGTGCCGGCCAGGAGCCCCACCGGCTCGAAGCTCTTCTCCGGATGGTAGGCCAGATTGGGATAGAGCGGCACCGAGGCCGCGTGCGTCCCCATGTGCCCCGTGATCAGTGTATAGCCGTCATTGGCGGCGCGCGCCGCGCGTGCGCTCGCCGTGGTACCGCCAGCTCCAACCACGTTCTCGATGATGATGCTCTGGCCGAGCGTTTGCGCCATATGGCCGGTGACGATGCGCGCGATGACGTCGGTCGGGCCGCCAGCCGCGAACGGCACGATCATGGTGATGCTGCGCGTCGGATAGTCCTGCGCGCGCGCCGGCGCGACAACAGCCGACAGCAAGGCTGCCAGCGCGAGAGAAGCACCCGCAAGCGAGCGACCACACCAATTCATCGTACTCCCCCCTGAGAAGGCTCGTTAAAGAAAATGCCGGCCAACCGGCCGGCATTTCTTTTCATACCGAACTTTGGGGAGTCGATACGACTTCCGCCTGCGACACGCCGACGCAGGCGAACGTCAGCCTTCGGACTCCACGAACACCTCGTCGCGCTTGGCGCGCAGGGTCGGCAACACCGCCAGCACCAGCAGGCCGGCGGCGATCGCCAGCAGCACCGCCGACAGCGGGCGGCTGACGAACACGCTCCAGTCGCCGCGCGAGATCAGGAGCGCCCGGCGCAGATTCTCCTCCATCAGCGGTCCGAGCACCATTCCGAGCAGCAGCGGCGCCGGCTCGAAATCGTGCTTGATCAGCCAATAGCCGACCAGGCCGAACACACCGGCCAGGATGACGTCGACCGGGGCGTTGTTCACGGAGTAGATGCCGATCGCGCAGAAGATCACGATCGAGGGGAACATCAGCCGGTACGGCACGCGCAACAGCCGCACCCAGATGCCGACCAGCGGCAGGTTGATGATGACCAGCATCAGATTGCCGATCCACATCGAGGCGATCATGCCCCAGACCAGATCCGGCTGCTTCTGCATCACCTGCGGTCCCGGCACGATGCCGTGGATGGTCATCGCGCCGACCATCAGCGCCATCACCGCGTTGGGCGGGATGCCGAGCGTGAGCAGCGGGATGAAGGAGGTCTGCGCCGCGGCATTGTTGGCGCTCTCCGGCGCCGCCACGCCCTCGATCGCGCCGCGGCCGAACCGCGACGGATTCTTGGCGAGCTTCTTCTCCAGCGTATAGGCGGCGAAGGAGGCAATGACGGCGCCGCCGCCCGGCAGGATGCCGAGGATCGATCCCAGCACCGTGCCGCGGCCGATCGCGGGCGCGGAGTCGATGAGGTCCTTTCTCGTCGGCATCAGGCCGGTGATCTTCTGCTGCACCAGATCGCGGCTCATCTCGGCGCCGTGGTCGAGGTTGCGGATGATCTCCGCGAAGCCGAACACGCCCATCGCCACGGTGGCGAAGCCGAGGCCGTCGGCGAGCTCGGGGATGTTGAAGGCCATGCGGGACGCGCCCGTCTCGATGTCGGAGCCGACCATCGACAGCAGCAGCCCGAACACGATCATCGCGATCGCCTTCAGCACCGAGCCCTTTGCGAGCACCACCGCGAAGATCAGGCCGAGCACCATCAGCGAGAAATATTCGGCCGGCCCGAACGCCAGCGCGAGTTTCGTCAACGGCGCTCCCAGGATGGCAATCAGGACGGTGGCGACGCAGCCGGCGAAAAACGAGCCGATCGCGGCGATCGCCAGCGCCGGGCCGGCGCGGCCCTGTTTTGCCATCTGGTGGCCGTCAAGGGCAGTGACGACCGAGGTCGCCTCGCCCGGGATATTGACCAGGATCGAGGTGGTCGAGCCGCCATATTGGGCGCCGTAATAGATGCCCGCGAGCATGATCAGCGCGCCGACCGGCGGCAAGCCGAACGTGATCGGGAGCAGCATCGCCACCGTGGCGATGGTGCCGATGCCCGGCAACACGCCGACCAGCGTGCCGACAAGCGCACCGATCAGACACATCAACAGATTGATCGGCGAGAAGGCGACGGCAAAACCGTGGGCGAGATTAGCAAAAAGATCGACCATCACGCCCTCACTGGATCAGGAAACGCGGGAACATCGGCATCGGCAGTCCGAGCACATAGGGGAACAGGAGCGCGCAAGCGAGCGTCAGGCAGGCGCCGACGATGATGGCCTCGACCCATCGCGTCTCATGCGATCCGGTCGCCGCGATCATGAAGCTTGCAAACGCCGACACCACCAAACCGAGTGGCCGGATCGCGAGAGCGAAAAAGAGGATTGCGGCCATTACGAACAGGGGTCCGCGCCAGGAATAATGCGCCAATCCCGGTCCCTCGCTGAACAGCCCCGTCACCGCAATGCCGGCGCCGAGCGCAACCAGCAGCACGCCGAACATCCGCGGTGCGGTGCCGGCGCCGAAGGAGAAGCCGCGCATGCCCTGCAGGTCGCTTGAAGCCCATAGCGCCAGCAGCGCAAGCGCCATCAGCACGATGCCGCCGATATAATCCTGCGGCGCGCGGATCTTGACGAACAGCGTGACGATCGCAACCGCAAACAACGGATAGGAATAAATCAGCGCCAGCAGCACATCCGAGGAAAAGCCCTTCTTGGCGTCGGCGGCGATCGATCCGAACACCGCGTTGGGTGCGGCGGATAGTAGCGCCCCGCCATGGGCGAGCAGCACCTGCGCCGGCCCGCGGCCGGTACCCAGTCCGAAGATCGTGCCGAACGACCACACCAGCTCGAAAAGCTGCGGCGCCAGTGCCAGCACCAAAATGCCGACGGCGGCGTTCGTGTTACGTGTGCTTGATGCGGTTTGGCCCATCGTTTCGGCCATGCATGTCTCCTCCGTGCCCGCACCGCGGGCCCTGTTATTCTATCGGCTGGATTTGCGACCTGCCCCGGCCTTGCCTAGCGATTTTCGTCAGATAACGCCAGCGAAACCGAGAACGCCCCCGGCCAGTAGCAGCCAAAAAGGGTTAAGCCGCGTCGCAAAGGCAACAATGGCCGTTATCACCGTCGTCAGAGCGGCAATCCAACTTTGGTCGGAGGTCCGGGCCAAAATGAACCCGCTCGCGGCCATCAGCCCGATCGAAAGCGGAACCAGTGCCGCCTGGATGATCGCCGGCCAGCGCGAATGGCGCGAGCGCGTAAGCAGCCCGCTCACATAATAGGCAAGCAGCGCGGTCGGCCCGCACATCGCAAGCGTCGCCGCCAGCGCACCGGCGATACCGGCGACGGAGTAGCCGATCAGGGTCACGATCAGCACGTTCGGCCCCGGCGACAATTGCGAGATCGCAAAGACGTCGGCGAACTCCTTGTCGGTCATCCAGTGCCGGACCTCGACGGCGATCCGGTGCATTTCGGGGATGGCCGCATTGGCACCGCCGACGGCAAACAGCGACATCAGGCCGAACGTCCAGATCAGCGTCGCAATCGGGTTCGTATGCTCGTTCATGGCCGCCCCCGCTGGCGAATCAGCAGTGTCACGGCCAGGCTTGTGGGAACGGCGACCAGCAGCACCTCTGCCAACGGCAGCCGCAACACCCCGATGGCGACGAAGACCGCGACGAGGACCACGAGGCCGGCGATATCGCGCCGCTTGACCAGTGGCATCGTCATCTTGAGCATCACGGACAGCAGAAGGCCGACGGCGACGCAGGCTACGCCGGCGAGCGTCCGCCGCAGCGCTTCGATCTCGCCATAGTTCTTGTAGAGCGCCGCGAGCACGATCGCGATCAACATCGGCGGGCCGACCAGCCCGGCAAAGGCCGCGATCCCGCCGGCAAGCCCCCGGAAGCGGGAGCCGAACACGAACGACAGATTGACGATATTCGGCCCCGGCAGGAAATGGCACAGCGCGAAGGTCTCGTTGAACTCGTCCGCGGTCATCCAGCGGTGCTGCTCGACAATGCCCCGGCGCGCCCAGACCAGAACCCCGCCGAACCCGGCCAGGGACATTTTTGCAAAAGCCACGAACAGTTCCCCCAGGCTGGGCTGGATGGGCGGGGTCGAGGCAGGAAGGTCCGCCACGGGAGCGGCGGCCGGCGGAGAATCGGAGGACATGGCAAGAGCCTAAAATGCCGCATCCTGCCGGCCAAGGCGATAAACCGAAGCCGTTCCATGCACGAAACGCCGGGATGGGGCCGCCAAGGGTCTGTTTTTCCGTCGCTTTGCAGCCTATATTGGGGGTGCCGGCTTGCCGGCTATGGAAATAAACGACCGTCGAAATAAACCATTCGGACCCGGGGGCGGTACCCGGCGCCTCCACCAGAGCCCATGCGGAACGCAAGCCGTGGGTTCCGGCGGGGGCGAAATAGGATCGACGAGGGCGTAAAGGGCGTGTTTTTTCTCGGTATGGTTCCGCCGATATCGGGCCAATGCAATAGTTGCCAACGACAACTATGCTCCGGTTGCTCAGGCTGCGTAACGCAGTTTGAAAGACCACTTTAAAGCCCTAGCGGGTTAAGCTCCGCTAGGCGGGGTTCGGAGGCACCTGGCAACAGAAGCCTCCACTTCACATTCGCATGGTAAAGTGCGTGCATCCCAAGCGGGTGCTTGTGCCGCAAATTCGATCCGGAAGGCCTGCTGACCTTGGCTTGTGGCCGGGATAGCATAGAGCTAAAGGCGAGTCGGGCGACCGGCATGCGGCCGGCCATTTTTGAACGCGACAGGACCATCATGGCGACCGATCACATCCGATATGACGTGCTGGCGCGCGACGCGCTGCGCGGGGTGGTACGCCACGTGCTGGCGGACGCCGCGGAGCACGGACTTCCCGGCGAGCATCATTTCTACATCACCTTCATCTCCAACGCCGACGGCGTGAAGATATCGCCGCGGCTGCTCGCGCAATATCCGCAGGAGATGACGATCATCCTGCAGCACCAGTTCTGGGACCTCGTGGTGACGGACGATCGTTTCGAGGTCGGACTTTCGTTCGGCGGCATTCCGGAACGGCTCGTCGTGCCCTTCGCCGCCATCAAGAGCTTCCTCGATCCCTCCGTGAAGTTCGGCCTGCATTTCGAACCGTCCGAGGAGGACGTTGCGCCCGAGAAGCCCGAGCCCAAGCTGCCTGCGGCTTCGCCTGCGCCACCGCCGCCTGCTCCGGCGGCCGAGACTGATTCGCAAGAAAAGGAAGACTCGGACAAGCCGAGCGAAGGCGCCGAGGTGGTTCGGCTCGACCGCTTCCGCAAGAAATAATCTAAACACGCACCAATCATCGACGCTGTAGAATGAACGTTACGCCGCTTCACGGCGCAACGGACATTGGCAATGGCTCGATCAACATCCTCTTCACAAAAAAACAAAACCATCCGCGTCGAGACCGACAGTTTCGGTCCGATCGACGTCGCCTCCGATCGCTATTGGGGCGCGCAGACCGAACGCTCCCGGCAGAACTTCCGCATCGGCCGCGACCGCATGCCGATCGAGATCGTGCATGCGCTCGGCATCGTGAAATTGGCGGCAGCGCTCACCAACCGCGAGCTTGGCCTGATCGACGCGCGCCGCGCCAATGCGATCACGCGTGCCGCGAAAGAAGTGATCGAAGGCAAGCTCGACGATCATTTCCCGCTGGTGGTGTGGCAGACAGGCTCGGGCACGCAGACCAACATGAACCTCAACGAGGTGATCGCCAACCGCGCCAACGAACTGCTCGGCTTTGAACTCGGCGCGAAGAAACCGGTTCATCCCAACGATCACGTCAACATGAGCCAGTCGTCGAACGACTCGTTTCCGACGGCGATGCACATCGCGGCGGCGCAGGGAATTTTGGAGAGGCTGATTCCTGCGCTCGGCGAATTGCATCGCGAGCTGCGCCGCAAGGAGAAAGCGTTCGCGAAGATCGTCAAGATCGGCCGCACCCACACTCAGGATGCGACGCCGCTGACGCTGGGTCAGGAATTCTCCGGCTATGCCGCGCAGGTCGAGAGTGGCATCGCGCGGCTGCGCACGGCGGCGAAGGATCTGTTGCCGCTCGCGCAAGGCGGCACCGCCGTCGGCACCGGCCTCAACTCCAAGCCACGCTTTGCGAGACTGTTCGCAAGGCACGTCGCCAAGATCACGAAGCTGCCGTTCATCAGTGCGCCGAACAAGTTCGAGGCGCTGGCCTCCAACGACGCCTATGTGCTGGTACACGGCGCGATCAATTCGGTGGCGACCGGGCTGTTCAAGATCGCCAACGACATCCGCTTCCTCGGCTCGGGTCCGCGCTCAGGCCTCGGCGAACTGATCCTGCCGGAGAACGAGCCGGGCTCATCGATCATGCCGGGCAAGGTGAACCCGACGCAATGCGAGGCGATGACGATGGTATGCACGTACGTCTTCGGGAACGAAACCGCCGTCACCATCGCGGGCAGCCAGGGACACTTCGAGCTGAACGTCTACAAGCCGGTGTTGGCGTATTGCATGATGAGTTCCGTTCAGCTCCTGTCGGATGTTATCCGCTCCTTCACCGAGCATTGCGTGGTCGGGATACGTGCCGACGAGAAACGCATCGGTGAGTTGATGCAGCGATCGCTGATGCTCGTCACTGCGCTTGCGCCGAAGATCGGATACGACAACGCCGCGAAAGTCGCGAAAGCAGCACATGCGCGCGGCACGACGCTCAAGGAAGAGGCGCTGCGGCTCGGCTATGTATCGGAACGTGAATTCGACTCCCTGGTGCAGCCGGACAAAATGACACATCCGGGTTAAGTGAAACTGCAAATTGCATAATTTTCCCGGGAAAAAACGGTGATGCGTTGCGCTGACTCGCTACGAATTAGCGCTAGCCCCGCGCGTGATATAATTATGGATCATAACGCCTAAAGAATAAGATCGGTTGCAGCGGGCGTTGCGTTGACGCATGGGACAGCAGCGAAATATAGGTTTTCGTGGGGCGAAGCTGACCTTTTGATGCTTATCACTAGGCGCTATATAGGGATTTCGGATGGGCATGTGCAGTGCTTGCGCGCAACTTGGCTGCGGCCTGTTTCGCCAACAGGCATTTGCGCCTTCGGATCGCTGGATGATGGGGCGAGCATGGGGGACGTGATCAACTTGAACCGAGCAAGAAAACAAGAGCAGCGCAAAGAAGCTGCGAAGCAGGCCGAAACCAACCGCGCACGATTTGGTCGCACCAAGTCCGAACGGAAAGCGGACGAGCTTCGCAAAGCGCGCGACGAGAAGCTGTTGGATCAGCATCGTATCGACGGCGGAGACGCATCATGAAATCGCCCGTCGTCAAACGTTCGATCGTGGTCGCAGGCCACAAAACCAGCGTCAGCCTGGAAGAAGCGTTCTGGAATGGCATGAAGGAAATCTCGGGCCTCCGGAACATGACGCTGTCGGAGCTGGTCGGCGAAATCGACAGCAATCGCCAGCAGGGCAATCTGTCGTCGGCGATCCGGCTTTTCGTGCTGGAGTATTTCCGTTCGCGCGCGGTCGCCGCGACGACGGTCCAGGCACCGGACAACAGGCCGCAAGCCTGATCCGTTGCAGATAGCCGGTGCTCAGGCACCGGCTTCACCGACAAACCTGAGTGGAGAGCGAAATGGATATCGCCAAGCTAACCGCGCCGCGAAACCTGTCCATTTCGGAAGCTCTCCATGCCTGCCTTTGTCGTCCTGGATTCCATCTCGCTTCACGCGCCTGACGGCCGCTCACTGTTCGATGAGCTGACGCTCGCGATTGGACGCGAGCGCACCGGCATCGTCGGACGGAACGGCTGCGGCAAATCGACACTGCTGCGCCTGATCGCGGGCGAGATCGAACCGGCAGCCGGATCGGTTTACCGTGCCGGATCGATCGGCATGCTCGCGCAGATCGCCGACGAACGGGCGACGGTGGCGCAAGCCGTCGGCGTCGATAGCGAGCTCGCGTGCCTGCGCCGGCTCGAGCGCGGCGACGGCACACTCGAGGATGCCGCCGCGGCTGACTGGACACTGGAAGCACGACTACAGACCGCGCTGACGGAAGCGGGCCTGCCCGCGCTATCGCTCGATCGCGCGGTGGCATCGCTCAGCGGCGGCGAGCGAACGCGCGTCGCGCTGGCGCGCCTGTTGATCCAGGCACCTGACGTGCTGCTGCTGGACGAGCCCACCAACAATCTCGACGCCGACGGCCGCGAGGCGGTGGCGCAATTGCTCGGGCGATGGCAAGGCGGCATCGTGGTCGCAAGCCACGACCGTACGCTGCTCGAGCATGTCGACCGCATCGTCGAACTGACGCCGGTTGGCGTCACGATTTTCGGCGGCGCGTGGCCTGATTTCGCCGAGCAGCGCGACGCGGCGCGCTCGCGTGCGGAAACCGAACTGGAGCGGGCGACTGACGCGCTGCGCAGCGCCGAGCGCGCGACGCAGAAGGCGCGCGAAAGAAAGTCGCGCCGCGACAAGGCCGGCCGAGCCTGGCGCGCCAAGGGCATCGAAGACAAGATGTTCATGGACCGCGAGAAGGAACGCGCGGAGGCCAGCGCCGCCCGCGAAGGCCATCTCGCCGAGCGCCTGATGGGCGAGCGCGCGGATGCCTTCGAGGAGGCCCGCGCGCGGGTGGAGATCGTGACGCCGCTGTCGATCGACTTGCCGAAGACCGCCCTTCCCTCCAATCGCGAGCTCGTCGCCTTCGACGGCGTGGCGATGGCCTTTGCCAACCGCCGCCTGTTCGGGCCGCTGTCGTTCGAACTGCGCGGCCCCGAGCGCGTTGCGATCGACGGCGCCAATGGCACGGGCAAGAGCACATTGCTGCGCCTGATCACCGGAGAGGCGCAGCCGACCGCCGGCATGATCCATCGTCGCACCGAGCGGATCGCGATGCTCGACCAGCATGTCGGCCTGCTCGATGCCGGCACCGGCATCTTGGACAATCTGCGCCGGCTCAACCCGGAATTGTCAGCCAATGAAGCGCATGCCGCGCTGGCGCGATTTGCCTTCCGCAACAGGGCCGCATTGCAGATCGTGGATACGTTGAGCGGCGGCGAGCGCCTTCGCGCAGGTATGGCTTGCGTGTTTGCGCGGCCGGAGCCGCCGCTATTGCTGCTGTTGGACGAACCCACCAACCATCTCGACCTCGCCGCGATCGAAGAACTGGAAGGCGCACTGCGCGACTTCGATGGCGCGCTGGTCGTCGTCAGCCATGACAGGGCGTTCCTGCAGGCGATCGGGATCGAACGGGAGATTACGCTCTGAGGCGGCGAACCCCGGGTTCACCTCGCCCCGCTTGCGGGGAGAGGTCGAAATTCGAGCACAGCTTGAATTTCGGGTGAGAGGGAGCCTCCGCGAGTCCTTCTGTCACCGTGCTCGCGGAGAGAGCCCCTCACCCCAACTCTCTCCCCGTAAGAACGGGGAGAGGAAGCGCAGCCCCGGTCGCGGACGCAGTTCGACCCTGACCTTAATCGCGCTCTAATTCTGCGCCGCCGGACGCGATGGTGGGTTGGCGACCTGGGGCGTCAGTGCGAGCGGCGGACGGGGCTTTGGTTTCGCAGCGCCCGGCGGCGGCTTGACGTCGATCGGCGGCGGCAATGGCGCGAGCTGCGGTTGGCTCGCGACTGACGCGGGCGGATTGGCGGCTGGCGCGCTGGCCGGAGGTTGGACCTGCGGCGGACGCGGTGCGCTCGTTTTCGGCTTTTGGGCTCCCTTGCGCGGATCGCGGCCCGGGATCGGCACGTCAGTTGCTGTCGGTGGGATCGTCGCGCTTGCATCGGGAGCTTCCGCCGGCTCCTGCGGCGGGATCAGCGGCGGCGTCGGCTGGAACGTTGGAGGCGGCTCGCCGCGCTCAATCGCATCCAATCGCCTGGTCTCGCGGTCGATCGCGCGTACCGCGAGCCACGACGATAACGCCGCGACATCGACGCTACGGGTGAGCCCGTCGGGCGTGCCCACCGCGAGCAACTGGATTTCCGGCCGGCTCGCCGCGGTGATCGCGGTCGGCACCAGCACCGCGCGGATGTCGGCCTGATCGGCCGGAATGTCGTAGCCGCCGGAGATCGTGGCGTTGACGCCATTGGCCGCCAGCGTGCTGGCGCCAACGCGGATCCGCCCGTCGCGAATGTTGAACGGAAGCTGGGCTGAGGCGACCGACAGCACGCCGTTTGCGAGCGCCTGCTCGACGATCTGCTTCAGCCTAGCGTCATCCGAAACCTGCCCGTTCTCGCTGGCGCGGATCGCAACGTCGAAGGCGCGCGGATCGAGCCCGGCAATGCGCGCACTTTCAAGCGTGACCGTGCCGCTGCCGGACAGCGCGCCAGCCAGCGCCGACGCGCTGCGGCCCTGGCTCATCAATGTCATCTGCAAGGAGGCGCGCCCCTTGGGCATGTTGAGATTTCGGTAGCGCAACGCCGTTCCGTCAACGCCGCTAAGCTGCACGCTCGCATTGACGGTGATGCCATTCGCACTCGGCCTTGCATCGATGGCGGCGCTGAGATCGCCGCCGCCGATCTTGCCCTTGAGGGCCTCAAAGGTCAGCGCCTGGCCATCGCTCTTGATCGTGCCGCTCACCGGCTGCACTTCGCTGCCGCCCGGCAGCTCGCCGCGCAACGCCTGGAAGACGATGTTGCCGCGCCAGCCCTTGATGATGCCCCCGCCGAGCGGCTCGGTCGAATCATGTCCGCCGGCACCGATCGCAAACGCAAACACCGGTGCAAGCGCGACCTGGTCGAGCCCGATCTCACCCTCGATGTCCTTCTCCTCCCCCATGGCGAGCGCAACCCGGCCACGCAGTCGCGAGCCGCCGATGATGCTGTCGAGATCGTCGAACGAGAGCTTATTGCCGGCGAGTGAGACGCGCGACGACAGGCGGACGCCGTTCACCGGGGTGTCCGACGGCTTGAGATCGAGCAGCGGACTGATGTCGGCGCTCCTGACCCGCAGGTTGATGCTGGCTTTCTTCGCCTCGTCCCATGGCTCGGCTGCGCCTTCGGCGTCCGCATCAAGCCCCGCGCCCCAGATCCTCGCCTTCAGCCGCAACGGCGCGCGCCAGGCGCCGTTGATCGAGCCTTCGAATTGCGCGGGGCCGTCGCCGATGGCGATGACTCGATCGAGGTTGAGCAGCGCGAGCATTGCACGCCCCTGCCCCGCTGAAAATCTGGCGTCGACGCCGAGATCGCTGCGGCTGAGGGCATCGAGATCGGTGCTGCGGATCGCTGCGACCTGCGGCTTCGCTGTCACCGTAGCGGTGCCCTTGAGCTGCACCGCGTCGAGCTCCAACGCGGCGCGAAGGCTGCCGCGATCGGCCTGTCCCTTGTCGAGATCAAGCGCGAGCTTCAGCCGCGCCGGACCGGGGATCGCAGCCAGCGTGTTGAAGCGCGATGCGGCTGACGGTGCGAACGATGAGACCAGACCGGTCAACTGGCTGAACGAGGCCGCGTTTGCGTCGAGCGCGAGCTTTCCGGTCGCGTTGATGCGATCGAAATTGCCGGTGCCCTCGATCGTCACGCTGTCCGGCTGCCCGATCTTAAGTCGCTCGAGCGAGACCATCTTCGGTCCAAAGGCAAGCTTGGCCTGCAGCGGACGCAGCTCCTGCCCGGCCGACGTCGCGCGAGCGATGTCAAGCGAGAGCTGCGCTTCCTCCGGCCATTCGGCCTGCGGTCCCGCCAGCGAGCGTATGACCGCGGTGGCCGCATCGAGATCCAGCCGGTCGGCCTTCACGGTGGCGTCGACCTTCGCGCCACGATTGCCGGTGGGATACGACACCGCGACACGTCCGGCGATCGCACCGCCGTCGATCTCGGCCTTCATGGCATCGACCGCAAAGCCGGTTGCGGCGAGCGTGACGTCGCCACGCAGCTTGAGCGGTTTTTGATTGCGAGACGGCGGATCGCTACGGCCCTGCAGCCATACCATCAGCGCATCGGGATCGGACGACTCGACATTGAGCGCCGCCTTGAAGCTGTCCGACTGGGCGCTTTGCGGGCCAGCACCGCTGAGCGAGACGCGCGTGGCGCCCGGTGCGCGGAAGTCGAGCCGCCGCACTGTCCAGCCCTTGTCGTCGCCGTGAAGCTCGGCGGCGATATCCTGCAAGGGCCGCCCGCCGAGCATGATCTGCTCGGACGAGAATTCGATCTGCGACGGCAGCGCGATGTGCGGAACGCCCGACAGCAGAGCGCGCAGCGCCGGCAGCGCATGAATCGGCTCAGCATTGTTGTCCTTCGAGGCAAAGCGGTCGACATCGAGTTGTCGCGCCGAGAGTGAGGCGCGCAGCAGCGGCGAAGCGCCGAAACGGATGTCGCCTGCGCCCGCGAGCTTCAGCGCGCGCTCGTCATTTCCATAGCTGACCTCGATCTGGTCGAGCCGCGCGGCCGAATAATCGGCTTTGATCCGGGCTCCGACACGCCAGGGCGTCGGCGCGGCCGCGTCGTTCTTTGATGCGGGCGGAGAGGCCAGCGCCAGCACGCCTTCGAAGCGCGGCGCGCGGGCCTCGAAGGTGAGTATGCCGTCGAGATCGGCCGAGAGCGGGCGCTGGCCGGGGTCGATGTTGACATGCACGCGGGTGCCATTGCCGTCGGCGCTCTGGCCGGAGGAGATCCGGAACGGATAGCGGGAGCCGTCGAACGTGAAATTGCCGTCGCCGCGGATCGCGCCGGCAAGCGACCGGACATCGCCGCTGAACGCGATGTCGCTCAATTCCAGCGTGCCACGGCTCGCGGCGTCATGCAGGGCGATGCGGCCGGTGAGGTTGACGCGATCGATCGCCAGCGAGGCGAAGTCGAACGTGCCCTGCGAGGCCGGCCAGTCGATCCGTCCCTTCTGGTCCAGACCGAGATCCACCGACATGCCATTGACGGTGAGCTGCGTAGCGCGCCATTCGCCGCGCATCAGCGAACCCAGGCTGAATTCGACGTCGAGCTTGTCGGCCCGGATCTTGCCGCGATCATTGCCGCCGCCGACCACGGCCGAACGCAGCCGAAGCTGCGGCGCCGGCAGCAGCCGCGCGTCAAGCTCGCCGCCGATGCGCACGGGCGCGCCGATGATTCGCGTCGCCTCTGCCTCGAATTGCGGACGGAACTGGTTCCAGTCAATGAAGTACGGTCCGACCAGCGCGGCGATCAGCGCAAGAATGAACGCGATTGCCAGGCCGAGCAGCGTCGTCTGCACGGTGTCTCCCTTTGAGCCCCGCCCCGCGGCGCACGTGGCCAATACAGCGCCGGAGCAGCCCAGTATATAGAGAGAAGTATGGCGAAGTCACAGCGGTATCGCGCTGCACCCGCTGGCGAGGGTCGAGAAGGTTACCAGCTCGCCGGCAGGCGCCGTAGCCCCCGCAGCACGAAGGTCGGCCGCCACTGTGGATTTTCCGCGTCATCCAGCCGCAGCTCCGGCAGGCGGCGGAGCAGCGTCGAGATCGCGATCTCGGCCTCGATCCGCGCCAATTGGGCGCCGAGACAGAAATGGATGCCGCCGCCGAAGGACAGCGGTTTCACGTTGGGCCTGGTGATATCGAGCCGTTCC
The DNA here is from genome assembly GCF_059512365.1 of Bradyrhizobium sp. Ses1. Classification (NCBI taxonomy): domain Bacteria; kingdom Pseudomonadati; phylum Pseudomonadota; class Alphaproteobacteria; order Hyphomicrobiales; family Nitrobacteraceae; genus Bradyrhizobium; species Bradyrhizobium sp. Ses1. The sequence continues at coordinate 164,193 of NZ_JCAMOQ010000010.1, read as the reverse complement.
GGGCGGTCGGGATAGACAGCCGGATCGTGGTTGGCCGAGCCCAGCAGGCACAGCACGGCCTCGCCCTTGGGTATGCGCTTGCCGCAGAGATCGATGTCCTCCAGAGCCGCGCGCCCGGTCATTTGCACGGAGGAATCATAGCGCAGGAATTCCTCGATCGCGTTGGTGATCAGGCCGGGATTGGCCTTGAGCAGCGCGAGCTGATCGGGATTGCGGTGCAGCGCCAAGAGGCCGTTGCCGATCAGGTTGACGGTCGTCTCGTGCCCGGCCCCGAACAGAAGGATGATGTTGGCGGTCAGCTCTTCGTTGCTGAGCTTGTGGCCATCCTCCTCCGCCTGCACGAGCTGCGTCGTCAGGTCGTCGCCGGGCTGCTTCCGCCGCAGCTCGAAGAGCTGCTGGAAATACATCTCCGACATCTTGGTCCTGGCGTTGCCCTGCTTGATCTCCTCAGGCGACAACGGCACCGGTTCGAGGATGCGCCCGCTGTCGCGCGCGCCGGTATAAAACGTTTCGCGATGCTCCTCGGGGATTCCGAGCATGTCGCAGATCACCGTCACCGGCAGGCGGAACGCAAAGTCCTCGATCAGGTCCATCCTGCCCTGCGGGATGACACGATCGAGCGTCTGATCGACGATCTCCTGAATCCGCGGCCGCATGTCCTCGACCCGGCGCGCCGTGAATGCCTTCACCACAAGGCCGCGCAGACGGGTGTGATCGGGCGGATCCTGCTGCAGCATCATCTGGCTCATGCTGCGGAAGACCGGGTCCTCCATGGCCTTTGGCCCGTAGCGGCGTATGGCACGGCCGGCATAGTCCTTGCCAAAGTGCTTGTCGCGCAACACGAAGCTCACCTCCGCGTGACGGCTCGCGACGAAAGCGCCGAACGGCGTGACATGCATCGGGTCCTCGGTGCGCAGCCGCTCGTAATGGGGATAGGGATTGCGGATGAATTCCGGCGCCAGGGGATTGAACAGCGGATCGCTGTTCGCCGGCCGAGCTTGCTCGTTCATGGTGACCTCAATCGGTTGCCGCGTTGCGACGATTTCACATTGAACGCTACCGGCCGCCGCTTCGTGCGGAGCCAAGCGTTTCCCCCTGAAACTCGATACACTCTTGTATCGAGTTGCATTGTGGCCTAAACAGGGCCGATGTCAAGAGTCAGGACCAGACCGACCAGGGACGATACCTGCGAAAAGCTGTTCGAGGCGGCGGCGCGCGTGTTCGAGGAACAGGGGATCGGCGGCGCCAGCATCGAGGCGATCGCGGCCGCCGCCGGTTTCACGCGCGGGGCGTTCTATTCGAACTTCAAGAGCAAGGAAGAACTCATCATCGCGATGCTCGAGGACCATGTCGAGCAATCGATCCGGCGCAACCTCGACCTGCTTGCTCAACACACCAACCTCGCCGACTTCATCGACGCGCTGAAGCACATGGACCGCACCAGGCAGGATCCGCTCGGCCGCTCGCCGCTTCTGCACATGGAGATGATCCTGTTCGTCGCACGCGCGGAGAAGCGCCGGCCCGAACTTGCGAAGCGCCTGCGCGCCCGGCGCAAGCTGGTCACCGACATCATCGAGACCGCGCGGAAGGATAGCGGCAGGAACGGCCGGCTGGATGCGGCGTGGACCGCCGCAATCGTGCTGGCGCTCGAGGACGGCTTTCGCCTGCACCGCCTGATCGATCCGGAGACCACGCCCGCCGACAGCTTCCTGCGCGCGATCGGCGATCTGCAGCGCACGATCGGGAGCGCCGACCGCGCCGTAGCTGTAGCCCGGGTGGAGCGCTAGCGTAACCCGGGACCCTGCGTCAGCGCGCGAGCGGCCCCGGGTTACGCTGACGCTTCACCCGGGCTACGGCTTTGCAACGTGTGCAAACGGCCCGCCACGGCACGGACCTTTCCCGGCGAAGCCTGCCAGATCGCGAAGGCGGACAACGCGCTCACGGCAATGCTGATCGCAAAGGCCGCCGTGTAGCTGCCGGTGAAATCATACAATAGTCCCGTCGCCCACGGGCCGGCGGCGCCCCCCGCAAGCGCGGCCAGCATGATGGTTCCGAAGATGCTGCCGTAATGCCTGCCCTGGAAGATCTCGACCACGACCGGCCCCATCACCGAGGTCAGGCCGTAGCCGAGCGCGCCTTGCGTGAACACCATCAGATAGACCAGCGGCAACACAGGCGCATATTTCAACGCCATCAGGCTCGCAAAGCAGATCGCAAAGCCAGCGCAACTGATCGCCCACACCGTTTCGCGCCCGATCCGGTCGGAGAGATGGCCAAGCCAGATCTGGCCGGGAATGCCGAGCAGGCTGACGACGCCAAGCGACCACACGGCGACATTCGGGCTGAAGCCGATGTCGAGCAGGAATTTGGTCTGATGCACCTGCACCGCGTACCAAATGTAAAGTCCGCAGAAATAGCCGAGCGCGATCCACCAGAAGCGCGCGGTGCGGAGCGCCCGGGACAGCGTCCAGTCGGTACCGGCCCAGACGGGATCGACGATGTTCGACACCGGCTTTGCCGAAGTGGCGGTCGGCGCGGCGTCGCCGTCCGGCAGTAGCCCGATATCTTCAGGGCGTTTTCGCACCAATAGATTGATCGGCGCGAGCACGACCAGCACGAGGATGCCGATCGCCGTGCAGGCAGTGCGCCAGCCGGTACCCTCGATCATGTGCTGCACCCACGGCAGCAAGGTCACCGAGCCGATGCCGACACCGGCAAAGGCGATCCCGATCGCGAGACCGCGACGGCGGATGAACCAGTTCGGCAGAAAGAATGATTGACCGGAATAGCCGAGGCAGACGCTGCCCGCGCCGACGAGAACGCCGATGCTGAGATAGAGATGCCAGGGCTGCGTCGTCAGCGGCGCCAGCAGGAACCCTGCGCCCATCAGCGCGACGCCGAGTTCCATCACCGCGCGCGGGCCGGCGCGATCCATCAGGCGGCCGATCAACGGACTGGCGATGCCGGAGGCCACGAAGCCGAACGAGAACGCGCCGGCGGTGACGCCGCGATCCCAGCCGAACTCGCTGAGAACAGGCGGATAGAACAGCGAGAACGCAGTGCGCGCATTGACGCCGATCGCCATGGTGACGAAGGTCACCGCGATGATGATCCAGCCGTAGAAGAAGGGAAGCCGCATCAAGGGGTCACCAACGCGTGGCTCTCATGGCCGAAATAGGCGCGCTCCAGCCGCTGCGCCAGATTGCTTTCCTCGGTCGACGCTTCCAGCACGATATTCCCCTGCACCAGGGCGTAGACGCGGTCCGCCGTGGCCAGCGCCTTCTCCAGCAATTGCTCGACCAGCAATACCGCGGTGCCCTGTGCGCGCAAGCGGCCGATGACGTTGAGGACCCGATCGACCAGCACCGGCGACAGGCCGGCCGAGGGCTCGTCGAGCATCAACAGCCGCGGGCGGCGTACCAGGCCTTGCGCGACGGTGAGCATCTGCTGTTGCCCGCCCGACAGCGTGCCGCCGCGCTCGTGACGCTTCTCGGCGATCTCGGGGAAATACGCCAGCGCTTCCTCGACGCGCTGCGCACGCTCGGCGCGCGGCACGTCGTAGCCGGCAAGCAGCAGATTGTCGGTGACGGAGATTTGCGTGAACACACGGTGGCCCTCGATCACATGGACGAGGCCGGCGCGCGCGGCATCCCGCGGCGTCGCGTTGGTCATGTCGCGGCCGTCGAAGCGCACCTGTCCCGCGGTCACGGGCAGCAATCCGGACAGCGCGCGCAGCATCGTGGTCTTGCCGGCGCCGTTGGGTCCGAGCAGCGCCACCACCTCGCCGGCGGCGACCTGGAAATGGATGCCATGAAGCACGCGGATCTTGCCGTAACCGGATTCCAGCGCGGTCACGGAAAGCAAGGGTTCAGCCGCCGAGGTACGCACTGACCACCTCCTTGTGAACGCGGATCTCGGCCGGCGTGCCCGCCGCCAGCGTGCGGCCGAGATTGAGCACGGTGACCTGATGGCAGATGTCGAAGATGAGATCGGCGTGATGCTCCACCAGCAGGACACCGGTGCCGCGTGCGCTGATCGCCTTGATCAGGGACGCCAGCCGTTCGATCTCGTCGTTGGAAAGACCGGCCGCGGGTTCGTCGAGCAGCAGGAAATCGGGATCGAGCATCAAGGCACGCGCGATCTCGATGAAGCGGAGTTCGCTGTGCTGCAGGCGGTCGGCGCGCACCTCCGCCAGCGTCTCCAGCCCGACCACGCCGAGCAGCGCCCGCGCCTTCGCCGCGAGCATCCGCTCGTCTTCGCGATTGCGCGGGGCCGACAGCACCGCCTCGACGAAGGTCGCCCTGCCCTCCACTGAGCCGCCGATCATGACGTTCTCCAGCACCGAGGCCTCGCCGATCACGCGCGGGGTCTGGAACGTCCGCGCAATGCCGCAAGCTGCGCGCAATGCCGGCAGGCCCGGCGGCAGCATGTCATCGCCCAGCGTCATCGTGCCGGCCTTAGCGGCGTAATAGCCGGAGATGACGTTGAGCGTCGTGGTCTTGCCGCTGCCGTTCGGGCCGATCAGACCGTGGATCTCGCCTGGCGCTACGTCGAGGTCGAGCCCGTCGATCGCCTTCACATTGCCAAAGCTCAGCGCGATGTCGCGCAGCTTCAGGTGCTTGCCCCCGCTGCGGCGGCGGACGATGTCGGCGAGAACGGCCGGACGCGGCACGATGGCGCGGTTGCTGGCAAGCGGACGGCGGTTGCGGAAGTCGAGCAGCGCCGCGATGCCGCCGGGCATCACCAGCACGATCACGAGCAGCAGCACGGCGTACAGGAATGTCGACCATGCGGCCAGCGGCGCGGCGATCTCGGGCAGGATGGTCAGGATGATGGTGCCGAGCATCGGCCCCAGGATCGAGCCGCGGCCGCCGATCAGGATCGCGATGAAGAACAGGACCGACAGATCGAAGGTGAAGGCATCGGGCGTGATGTAGGTCTGCAGCGTCGCGAACAATCCGCCGGCGATCGCGGCCAGCGCGCCGGCGAACAGGAAAATCGCAATCAGCATCTTCGGCTTGGAGATGCCGGTCGCTTCCGCCGCCACCTCGGCGTCGCGCACCGCGATCAGTGCGCGGCCGAATCGGCTGCGGGCGACGTTGGCGCTCATCCAGGTGGCGACCGCCGCAAAGGCGACGCAGAGCCCGTAGAAGCCCCAGGGCGTATCGAACGGCGCCGGAAATTCCGGGCCGGCGATGCCGATGCCGCCGCCGGTCACGCTCTGCCAGGCCAGCGCGATCTGCGTCACGATGGTGGCGAAACCGAGCGTCGACATCGCGAAATAGAAGGTGCGCAGGCGCAGCGCCGGCAATCCGACGATCACGCCGAACAGCGCACCGACGCAGCCGGCAATCGGCAGCGCGAGGAACACCGGCACTGCCGGCGTGACATTGCCGGCGACGAGCACGCTCGTCGTGTAGGCACCTAGCGTCAATAGCGCGACATAGCCGATCGCAAGATGGCCCGCGAAGCCGACCACGAGATTGAGGCCGGAGACCAGCACCCAATAGATCGCCATGCGCGTGCCGATCAGCGCCCAATAGTCGTTGCTGACGAACGGCAGCAGCAATGCGAGCGCGAGGATGCCGAGGAACGGCGCGACGTGCGGCAAGGCGGCGCGCCACGCGCCGCTTTCACTTTGGGCAGAGGTTGCAGTGACAGCCGTCATCACACCCTCCGCGCCGTGGTTCCGCCGAACAGGCCTTGGGGCGCCGCCAAGAGGACCACGATGAACAGAGTGAACACGGCAACGGAAGAGAAGATGCCGCCGACCAGGAAATTCGCCGCCTGCTGGAACAGGCCGAGCGCGAGCCCGCCGAAGATGGCGCCGCGGTTGTTGCCGAGGCCGCCGAGCGCCACCGGCACGAAGCCGTAGAAATTGAGCAGCGCGCCATTGGCGAAGAACGCCAGCAGGAGCTGGCCGCCGGAAAAGCCGGCGATGCCGCCGATCACCCCGGCGAGCGCATAGCTTGCGACCCTCAGATTGCGCTCGGGAAGACCGAGCGCGCGTGCGGCGAAGTTATCCTCCGCGATGGCGACGAAGGCGCGGCCGACCAGGGTGCGGCGGTAGAGATATGCGAGCGCCACGATCGTCACCGCGCAGGCAACCACCGGCAGCCAGAACTTCTCGTCCCAGACGCCGCTGCCGAGCCCGATCACGCGCGGGAACGGCTGCGGCTCGGTGCCCCATTTGATCGCCGCGACCTGCTGGATCATCAAGGCCAGCGCCAGCGTCGAAAGCACATAGAGATGCTGGTCGAGACTCTTCAAAACCGGCCGCACCGCGACGAATTCGGTGATGATGCCGACGATCGCGCACGCGGCCAGCGTCAGCACGAAGCCCACGATGATGGGCATGCCCATCTTGAGCGTGAACATCGAGCCGAGCACGCCGCCCAGCATGGCAAGCTGGCCTGCGGTGAAGCTCATCACCCGCGAGGTCGAGAACATCGTGTTGTAGGTGACGCCGACGAGCGCGTAGATCGCGCCCGCCGCGAGACCGGATGCGAGGATCGAGGCGAGCATCGGATGCACCCTCTGCCGCCGGCCTATGTATAGCCCGGCGCAAGTGCGAAGGTGCCGTTCTTGGCGGTAGAGGCCTCCGACATCACGATCTCTTCGGTCGGATAGCCGTTATGCTGCGTCGGCGTGAAGGTGTAGGTGCCGAAATAGCCGGGATATTTCGACAGCGTGTTCCAGTATTTGATGAGTCCGGCGCTTTCGGTCGAACCGCTCTCGGCAACCGCCTTGGCGATCAGCTCGATCGCGTCGATGCCACCAGCGACCCACCACAACAGCGTGTCGTTGAGCGCAATATTCGCCTTGGCCAGGCGCGCCACCAACTCCTCACTCTTTGGCGGCAGCTTGCCGGCTGCATCGTAGCTGCAGCTCTTGTAACCGACCGCGTAAACCTTCTTCCAGTTCTCCGGCTTCTCGACGAGGCCGGCGAGCTCTCCCGAGGCCAGCGAGGGATGGCCGACGAACGGCACGTCCCAGCCCATAGCGGCACGGGTGTTGAACATCCGCGCCTCCATGCCGGTGGTGACGCTCCAGACCACGATGGCCTCGGAGCCCGCATTCTTGGCGCGCAGCATGTCCGGCGTCATGTCCGGCTGGGTCGCATCGATATTGGCCTGGTAGACGACGTCGGCGCCGTCCTTCTTGAACGCCGCCACCGAGGCGCCGACGGCGGTCACGCCATAGCCCGTGGTATCGCCGATGACGGCAACTTTCTTCACTTTCAGCACGTTGAGGCAGTAATTGCGGACGGCGTCGTCCCACTGGCTGTTGGACGGCGCCATGCGGAAAGCGTTCGGATATTTGGTGGTGTCGATCAGGGTTTCGACCACGCAAGGATGAATGTCCGGAATCTTCGCTCGCGCCATGATCGGCGTGGTGGCGAGCGCTTCGCCGGAATTGACCGGCCCCCAGATGGCGTGGACCTTGGCCTGGCTGATCAATTCCTGCGTCGCGTTCACCGCCTTGGTCGGATCACCCTGCGTGTCGCGCATGACGAGCTCGATCTTGCGGCCCTTGACACCGCCACCCGCATTGATGCTGTCCACCGCAAAGTTGATGCCGCGGTTGAAACCGACGGTCGGCGCGGAACTCGGGCCGGTGATCGCCGCGAGGCACCCGATCTTGATCGGCTCGGATTGGGCAATGGCAGGCTTCGGGAATGAAAATGATGCGGCGCCCAAGGCGCCGGCGCTTCCCAACAGCAGGTTGCGGCGCGAAACAGCCATGTGATGCTCCCGTTCGTTTCCTTTTTTGCGGCGCCCATCTCTGAATCGCAGGCGTCCGCATGATTTTTATTTCCCGGCTGGCGGCCGAGGCTTGTCGCGGGATTGAAGTTTGAGCCTGACGGGACCGGCTTGTCCAGCGTTTATCCCGTAGAATTGCGGAGACGATTCGCGAACATTGCCCGGACACGGGCCTGTGACCGATCTCTTGGGCTTTGAGCGCATGAAATCTCTGGAAACTTGTCGCCGTCCACGTCAATAGGTTGCCACGCCAGATGTCGCTCTCGAAGGTCAGTTGATGCACGATGTCTCGATCCCGGCAGCCTTGATCGCCGGACTAGTCAGTTTCCTGTCGCCCTGCGTGCTGCCGCTGGTGCCGCCCTATCTGGTGTATCTGACGGGCGCGACCATCGAGCATGTCGCCCATGACGAGAGCATGAAAGCCTCGAGGCGCGCGGTGATGTCGGCGGCCTTGATGTTCGTGCTCGGCTTCTCCACCGTGTTCGTCGCGCTCGGCGCCAGCGCCTCCCTGATCGGCGGGCTGGTCCGCGCCTGGTCGGCGCAGCTCTCCATCGTCGCCGGCATCGTCATCATTGTGATGGGGCTGCACTTCCTCGGGCTGACGCGGATCGGGATCTTGATGCGCGAGGGGCGGATGAGCATGCCGAAACCGGTCGGGCTGTGGGGCGCCTATGTGATGGGGCTCGCCTTTGCCTTCGGCTGGACGCCCTGCATCGGCCCAATCCTCGCCGCCATCCTTTCGGTCGCAGCAGCCGAGGCGACCGTGACCAAGGGCGCCATGCTGCTTGCGATCTATTCCGCCGGGCTCGGCATCCCCTTCCTGCTCGCGGCATTTGCGGTCGAACAGTTCTCGTCACTGTTCGCGCGGATGAAGCGGCATCTGCGGACGGTCGAGCATGTCATGGGCGTGCTGATGATCATCACCGGCATCGGCTTTCTCACCGGTGCCGTCACCAATGTCAGCATCTGGCTGCTCGAGACGTTTCCGGCGCTGCAGAATATCGGCTGAGGCTTGTGCCAGCGCCAAAGCAAGGCTGGCCTTTGGCATCACGATGTCGAATAGTGGGCGGCCCTTACGCTAGCGCTGATCGCACCGAGGACCGATGGCCGAGGACACGCCCGGGACAGCAGGCCGCTCCTGGCCGATCTTCCGCTCGCTGGCCGCGTTCCGGCCGGGCGATTTGCCCGGCGACCTTATCGCGGGCTTGACACTGGCCGCGATCGCGATACCGGAGCAGATGGCGACTGCGCGCCTTGGCGGCTTCACCCCCCAGATCGGCTTTTTCGCCTTCATCGCAGGTTCGCTCGGTTTTGCCATGCTGGGCAGCAACCGTCTTCTGTCGTGCGGCGCCGACTCCACGATCACGCCGATCTTCGCCGGCGGGCTTGCGCTGATGGCAGCCGCCGGCTCCCCGGAGCATCTCGCGCTTGCCGCGGCCCTGGCGCTGATGGTCGGCGCGATCCTGGTCGTCGGTAGCCTGTTTCGCCTCGGCTGGATTGCAAATCTGCTGTCGACCCCGGTCACCGTCGGCTTTCTTGCCGGCATCTCCATCCACATCATGGTTTCGCAACTCCCCGTCGTGCTCGGCGCACCGCCACCGAAAGGACCGATGATCGAGCGGATCGCCGAGATTGCGGAGCATCTTCCTGCCGCCAATCTCTACAGCGTCAGCATCGGGCTTTTCGTGCTGGCCTTTGTTGCCGGATCCGAGGCCATCAGCGCCAAGATTCCCGGCGCACTCGTCGCGCTGGTGGCGGCGACCGCTGCGGTGATCTGGGGCGGATTGGAGAGCAAGGGCGTCAGCGTGGTCGGCACCGTACCGGGCACGCTGCCGATGCCAACGTTTCCTGAAATCTCGCCGGAACGATGGGTCAAGCTGTTGCCATTGGCTCTCCTGATCGCAATGGTCGTGATGGTGCAGACCGCGGCGACGACGCGGGCATTTCCTTCCGATCCGGACCAGCCTGCCGATGTCGATCGCGATTTTCTCGGCGCCGGGGCCGGCAGCCTTCTTGCAGGCCTGTTCGGTGCCTTTCCGGTGGACGCGAGCCCGCCGCGAACCGGCATCGTGGCCGCGACCGGCGGACGCACGCAGCTATCGGGACTGTTCGCCGCATCGATCGTGCTGGCGCTGCTGGCGTTCGGCGCCGCGCTGCTCCATCACGTTCCGGAGGCTGCGCTGGGCGGCGTCCTGCTTTTCGTGGCGTTGCGCATCATTCGCTTCAGGCAGATTGAAGCGATCTTTCACCAGTCGGTCGGCGAGTTTCTGCTTGTGGTGGCAACGGCAGCTTCGATCATCATCCTGCCGATCGAGCAAGGCGTCGCCGTCGGCATCGCGCTCTCGCTGCTGCATGGCATCTGGAGCACGACGCAGGCGCGGCTCGTCGTATTCGACCGCGTACCTGATACCACGATCTGGTGGCCGGCCAATCCGAACATCAGGGGCGAGCGCGACCCGAAAGTTGCCGTGGTCGGCCTGCAGGCGCCGCTGTCGTTTCTCAATGCCTCGAGCTTTCGTACCGACGCGCTGAAGATCATCAGGACGGCGACACCGAAGCCAGCACTGCTGGTGATCGAAGCCAGCGGCATCGTGGAGATCGATTTCACCGCCGCCCAAACGCTGCTCGCGCTGTTCCGTGAATGCAGCGAGGAAGGCGTGACGGTCGCGATCGCTCGCCTCGAATCGACCCGCGCCCAACAGGCATTTGAGCGCTTCGGCCTCTATCGCACGCTGCCGCAGAACCACGTCTTCCATAGCGTCGCCGAGGCCGTTCGCGCGCTGGCTGGCTAGAGCGCGATGTCATTTGGTTGAATCGGCTTGGCCGCAAGTTCACCTCTCCCGAAGGGAGAGGTCGCGCCGGAGGCGCGGGTGAGGGGTTACGGTCCCTCGATAGAGCAGATCCCCTCACCCGGCGCTACGCGCCGACCTCTCCCTATGGCAGAGGTGAGAAGAGGCAGCGCCCATGGGAACACAATTCGACCATATCTCATCACGCTCTAGGCCGGCACGATCTTGCCTGGATTGAAGATGTTCAGCGGATCGAGCGCCTTCTTCAGCGCCCGCATGGCGTCGATCGCCTCGGGCCCAAGCTCGGCTTCGAGATATTTCTGCTTGCCTTGCCCGATGCCGTGCTCGCCGGTGCAGGTGCCACCCATCGCCTGCGCGCGCTCGACCAGGCGATGCATGAATTCCTCGCCACGCGCCATCTCCTCGGCATTGTCGATGTCGCAGACCAGCGAGCAATGGAAATTGCCATCGCCGACATGACCGACGATCGGCGAGAGCAGATTGAGCCGCTTCAGATCCTCTTCGGTCTCGGTGACGCAATCGGCCAATCGCGAGATCGGCACGCAAACGTCGGTCGCGACCACGCCGGAGCCGGGCCGCAGCGCCTTCACCGACCAATAGGCGTCATGCCGCGCCTGCCAGAGCTTTGTGCGGTCCTCGGGCCTGGTGGTCCAGGTGAAACCCAGGCCGCCGCATTCGGAGGCGATCTCCTTGAAGTTCTTCGATTGCTCGGCGACCTCGGCCTCGCTGCCGTGGAACTCAAGCAGCAGCAGCGGCGTCTCCGGCAGCGTCAGTTTCGAATAGGCGTTGCACGCCTTCACCTGCGCGGCGTTGAGCAGCTCGATGCGGGCGACGGGAATGCCGGTCTGGATCGCCAGGATCGTCGCCTGGCAGGCGCCGCGCACGGTCTCGAACGAACATGCGGCTGCCGCGATCGTCTCAGGAATGCCGCGCAATTTGATCGTAAGCTCGGAGATGATGCCGAGCGTGCCCTCGGCACCGACGAACAGGTGCGTCAGGTCATAGCCGGCGGAGGATTTCTTCGCCCGCGTGCCGGTCGTGATGATCTCGCCGTCGCCGCGCACGACCTTCAGCGCCAGCACGTTCTCCCGCATCGTGCCGTAACGCACCGCGTTGGTGCCGGAGGCGCGCGTCGAGGTCATGCCGCCGAGCGAGGCATCGGCGCCGGGGTCGATCGGGAAGAACAGGCCCTGGTCGCGCAGATGCTCGTTGAGCGCCTTCCGCGTCACGCCGGGCTCGATCACGCAATCGAGGTCTTCGGCGTGCACGGCGAGCACCCGGTTCATGTCGCGCAGATCGATGCAGATGCCGCCGGCCGGCGCATTCACCTGCCCCTCCAGCGAGGTGCCGGTGCCGAAGGCGATCACGGGAACGCGATGTTTGGCGCAGATCCGCACCACATCCTGGACGTCGGCAGTTTCCTGCGCCATCACCACGGCGTCCGGCGGCTGCGGCGGCAGCCATGTCGTGGTGTGGGCGTGCTGGTCGCGCACCGCCTGCGAGGTGATGAGGCGGTTGCCGAAGCGCGCCGCCAGCGCGTCGATCGCGGCCTTGAGGACCGGCGGCTCCGGACGCGCTGGATTGTTCGAAATCGTAGTCGCCACGTGAAATATCCTCCCGGCTTCAGCCGACCGTGGCAAACGTTATATAACGGGTCAAGACCGCCAATCGAACTAACAGGGATGGAATAATGACGACCATTAATGCCGCCAGGGACATCAAGTTGCCCTCAGCCCCGTTTCTGTCCTCGGTGATGCAGATCGAGCCGCAATGGATCGACTATAATGGCCACCTCAACATGGCCTATTACCACGTGATGTTCGACCGCGCCATCGACGAGATCTGGCTCCAGCTCGGCATCGGCCCCACCTACAAGAAAGAGCGCCACGGCTCGACCTTTACCGCCGAGTGCCATGTGCGCTATTTGCGCGAGGTCCATCTCGGCGATCCGCTCCAGGTGACGGTCTATCTGCTCGGCGCGGACGACAAGCGGCTGCACACGTTCGAGGAGCTGCGCCACGCGACCGAAGGCTGGATCTCAGCCACCTCCGAAAACATGTCGCTGCATATCGACATGAACTCGCGCAAGGTCGCCCCGTTTCCATCCGATATCCGCGCCCACATCAAGGCGATCGCGGATATCCATGCATCCATCCCCCGCCCCGAGGGCATCGGGCGCAGCGTGGCGATGCCCGCACGTTAGGCCGGGCCGCCTAGACCCTGGAGCGGCCACGCACCAGGCCGACCACTGCCGAGATCAGGAACAGGATGATGGCGATGAAGAAGATCGCTTTGGCGATCTCGATGGAGACGCCGGCGATGCCGCCGAAGCCCAGGACACCCGCGATCAACGCGATGATCAAGAACGTTACGACCCAGCCTAACATGGCCAAACCCTCTGCTTTCCGTTTCCACCGGCGCGATCGATCATCGCACCAAACTTGAGGAAACAATCCGCCCCCAAAACGAAGGTTCCGGGCCGGAAAACCGCGAAATTTGCCGCTGCTCACGGAACAAAACCGCGCATTGGATGCAGCCGGGTCAGGCCTTCGCTGCTGCTGTCACACCTCCTGATAGTCGGCGGGAGCGACCCTGACGTATCCGCCGGCGCGCAGCGACTCGGGCTCGACGATCTCCTCCGCGGGAGCTGTCGGCGCGTTGCGCGCAGTCTTCCAGTCGCTCTCGAATATCTGCGTGAAGTAATCGCAGATGCCCGGATGAGAGAGCCACACGCCGGCCTCGCGATTCTTGGAGACGGCGGAATCTGACCAGTTCTGCGAACTGACCAGGACATCCTGGCCATCGACCAGGATCATCTTGTTATGGCAATGCACGAAGCGCGTCGTATCGATGTAGCGTATGTTCTTGCCGGCCACGAGGCCGAACTCCTGCTTTAGCAGCGCCAGGTTTTTCTTTTCGGCGTCGAGATCCTCCTTGCCGAAGACCTTGCCGAGAATGATGCGGATATCGAGCTTCTTGTTCTGCTTTCGCGCGTCCGCAATTGCCGTCAGCAATTTCTGGATGTCAGGCTGCTTGCCACGAATATATTGCTGCTCGATCAATATCGACTTCTTTGCCGCACGAAGCTTCCCCGGGATCACCTGCATGTAGTTGTCCGGACTGAGGACCGGTTGGACGGCAAGCGGTTTGGTGAGCTTGAAAGTCTTGCTCGGAAACAGCTTGGCGGGGATCTTCGTCGGCGCCCGCTCGATCATGAAAGCGTTGGCCGCTGCAATGGCCTGAGCCAGCGCTTCCGGTCCCGTCAGCTCAAGATTCATGTCGCTTTCTAGAATGCCGGTGAAGAACTTCGAAAGTTTCCTGGAGCGGATCGCCAGGCCGGTATCACGATTGCCGGGCCGGAAGTGGGCGGGATCGCCGCCGTCCTTCACGTTGAGGGGTATGCTGTTCTCGCTGTAGTTGCCGCTCTGCACGATGCACCATTCACCATCGATGACGATCACCTTCTCGTGCGATGAGCTGAAGAAGTGCACCCGATGACTGGCGCACGATGGCGCCGGCACGCCGTCGACCCCGGCATCGTTCAGGTCGTCGAACAGCTCCTGCTCGTCCTTGGTGTCGATATCGAGCGTGAGCTTGACCTTGACGCCGCGCGCGAGCGCATCCAGCACGAGCTGCTTGATATACTCGCCGGAAAAGTCATAGATGCCGATCAGGATCGACTTCTTCGCATCGTCAAAGAGCTTCTTGGTCACCGCGAAAGTCGAATCCGGCGAGCAATAGGCGATGATTTCCTGATCGACGTCGACCGCGGGAACCTTGATCTTCTCGTATGCTTCGAGATCGCAGTTGCGCGGAACCATTTCCGGCATGAAGACGTCGGTCCGCACCGGCACCACGCGATCGCCTTCGGCCCGAACGCTCTGCGGTTCGGCAAGAAACGGCCCACGATGCTTGAGCATCGATTGGCGCAATACGAAGCTCGGCATTTTATCCCCCCATGTTTGCGCGAATCATTCCGGTTTGAAAGGCTCGCTCCTGACGCAAACCAGCGGCACCTGGACGTCGCCCTTTTCCGTCGCGACGGTCAGCGCGGGAGGCAGCGTCACGTTGGCTTCCGGAGCGACATGCGCGACGACGACCCAGCCGCGCTTGCCGTGATCCTTCCCCGCCTCCACGCCGATGGCGTGGGCGCCGCATTTCAGCAGTTCGCGACTGTTGAGTTCGCGCGCCTTGTTGGCCTGTTGCTCGTTCGCCATCACCAATCCGCATGGCCGGTCCGCTTCTCATGCTTCACGAAGCGGAACTTCAGCGCCTTCATGACCTCGGCAATCGGATTAAAGATACTCGCGCTACCCGACCCGGCAAAGTGCAGACCGACGATCTTCTTGCTTGCCTTGTCGACGATGATTGCGCCGGAATCGCCAGGCCTCGAATAATGCGTGCACTTCACCTGGTCCAGGAAGCCGATCTTGCCGACGCCCGGATAGGGCATGACGATCCTGAAGTGGACGTCCTGGACTTCGCCATCGGCATCTTCCGACGTCCGCCCGCGCGTGACGATCTTCATCCCGCGCACCGGATCGGTGGTCGCAAAGGGAGAAGCCGCTCCGCGTATGGAAAAATCTATCTTGTCGAGAAAGTCCTGATCGATCTCGGCGAGAGCCGCATCCACGCGGTTGAGAAAATCGTCACCGGTCTTGAACTTCAGGATAGCGGATAATTTCGCGACGACCTGATCCCTGCCGCCATTGTCTGACTCGCCGGGAAAGACGATCTTGTCGCCGACCTTCCCCAATCCGCTCTTGGCAAGCACGTGGGAATTGCTGAGCACGAACAGCTTCTTCCCCTTCTTGACGATCGCCCCAAGGGTTCCCGTATCCGTCAGATTTCCGATGCTATAGCCGCTGAGCAGCGGCGACCTCTGCTTGTTGACCTGGGGCCGAACCCTTCCGATCGCCTGGACATCGGTGAATACTGCCTTGCGACCCGGCACACTCAGAACGGGAGGGATCATCTTCTGGCTCTTCATCCGGCTCTTGGCGACCTTCTTTTCGACGTAGAAGCAGACGCTCAGTTCGCCGGTGTCTTTCTTCTCGGTGATCTTGTCCGCAATTCCGATGCCGACGATGTTGGGATCTTCGAAGATGGTCCGCACGCGCTCAACATGCCTTGCCTCGAGCAGCCCCAGGGATTCCGGCCGGGCGCCCTTCTCGCCGCTGACCAGGTTGAGCGCATCAAGCAGTTCCTTCGGAGTATCGTTCCTTGCCATGACGTCTCCCCAGAGATGCAAGCCAACGAACTCAACAATCTTGAGTTGAGATTCGCATTTTGGCAAGCCCACGCGCCCGCCAGTCAATCGAATCTTGATGAAACTATTGCGATCCCGGCTGGCGTTTTGGCGACGCCCGTGGCACGCCGAAAGCGCGCCTTTTATTGGCCATGCTGCCCTCGCAAATCGGCGGCGCGAATGCCATGTTATCGACTTGAGAATCAAGGACTTCGTTATTGACTGATCTGCGCAAGCCCCTGCCACATGCCCCTGCTCCGGCGGCCTCACCCGTGCCCGGCGGCATCGCTGCGCGCGCCCGTGCGGCAGCAGGCCCGCAATATCTCGCAGGGCTCAATCCGGAGCAGCGCGAGGCAGTGGAGACGCTGGACGGTCCTGTGCTGGTTCTAGCCGGCGCCGGCACTGGCAAGACGCGGGTCTTGACCACCCGCATCGCCCATATCCTGAGCCAGGGCCGCGCGCGGCCGCACGAGATCCTGTCGGTGACCTTCACCAACAAGGCGGCGCGCGAGATGAAGCTGCGGCTCGGCCAGATGCTGGGCCAGGCGGTCGAAGGCATGCCGTGGCTCGGCACCTTCCACTCGATCGCCGGCCGCATCCTGCGCATCCATGCCGAGCTGGTGCAGCTCAAATCCAACTTCACCGTGCTCGATGTCGACGACCAGGTGCGGCTGTTGAAGCAACTGCTGCAGGCGGAGAACATCGACGACAAGCGCTGGCCGGCGCGCATGCTGGCCGGACTGATCGATACCTGGAAGAACCGCGGCCTGACGCCGTCGCAGGTGCCGGCCGGCGAAGCCGCGAGCTTCGCCAACGGCAAGGGCGGCAAGCTCTATGCGAGCTATCAGGAACGGCTGAAGATCCTCAACGCCGCCGATTTCGGCGATCTGCTGCTCGAGAACATCCGCCTGTTCCGCGAGAACCCGGATGTGCTGAGGCAATACCAGAACCGCTTCAAGTTCATCCTGGTCGACGAATATCAGGACACCAACGTCGCGCAGTATCTCTGGCTGCGGCTGCTCTCGCAGGCGCCGTCGCCCCAGTCGTCATTGCCGGGCTTGACCCGGCAATCCATCGCGTCTTCACAAGGTGGATCACCGGGTCACGACGCTGCGCGTCGGCCCGGTGACGACGAAGGGGCGATCGCAGCTCCAGCACCAACTTCCCCACCCAAGAACATCTGCTGCGTCGGCGACGACGACCAGTCGATCTACGGCTGGCGCGGCGCCGAGGTCGACAACATCCTGCGCTTCGAGCACGATTTTCCCGGCGCGAAAGTCATTCGGCTCGAGCGCAACTATCGCTCGACCGGCCATATACTCGCCGCCGCCTCGCATCTGATCGCGCACAATGAAGGCCGCCTCGGCAAGACCCTGCGCACCGAGGACCAGGATGGCGAAAAGGTCACCGTCACCGGTTCCTGGGATTCGGAAGAGGAAGCGCGCGGGATCGGCGAGGAGATCGAGGATCTGCAGCGCGCCGGCGAGAATTTGAACGAGATCGCGATCCTGGTGCGCGCTTCGTTCCAGATGCGCGAGTTCGAAGACCGCTTCGTCACACTCGGCCTGCAATATCGCGTGATCGGCGGCCCGCGCTTCTATGAGCGTGCCGAAATCCGCGATGCGCTGGCTTACCTGCGCACGATCAACTCGCCGGCCGACGATCTCGCCTTCGAGCGCATCATCAATGTGCCGAAGCGCGGATTAGGCGATGCCACCGTGCAGCTCCTGCACGATCACGCCCGCAAGCGCCGCATTCCGCTGTTCGAGGCCGCGCGCGCCGTAGCGGAGACCGACGAATTAAAACCGAAAGCGCGCGGGAGCTTGCGCGGTGTCGTGCAGCAATTCGACCGCTGGCGGGCGCAGAGCGAGGTGACCTCGCACACGGAGTTGGCCGAGATCGTGCTCGACGAGAGCGGCTACACCGAGATGTGGCAGAAGGACCGCTCGGCGGACGCCGCCGGCCGGCTCGACAATCTCAAGGAGCTCATTCGCTCGATGGAGGAGTTCGAGAACCTGCAAGGCTTCCTCGAGCACATCTCGCTGGTGATGGACCGCGACGGCGAGGCCGGCGACGAAGCGGTGTCGCTGATGACGCTGCACTCAGCGAAGGGCCTGGAGTTCGACAACGTCTTCCTGCCCGGCTGGGAGGAGGGCCTGTTTCCAAGCCAGCGCACGCTGGACGAGCAGGGCCGTGCGGGCCTTGAGGAAGAGCGCCGCCTCGCCCATGTCGGGCTGACGCGCGCCCGGCGCCGCGCGAAAATCTATTTCGCCACCAACCGCCGCATCCACGGCACCTGGTCGACCACGATCCCCTCGCGCTTCCTCGACGAATTGCCGGCGCATAATGTCGAGATCACGGAATCCAAGGGCGGCTCCGGCTGGGGCGGCGCCGGCGGCTACGGCCCCTCGCGCTTCGACAATGTCGAAGCCTTCGGCTCGAGCTATACAACACCGGGCTGGCAACGCGCCCAGGCCAACCGCGCCCGCAACCAGAACCGCGGCGGCGGCTCGCGCGGCGGATTCGACGAGGAGCAATCGCCCTTCGGCGGCTTCGGCCGCAACAAGCGCGCCCCCGTGGTGATCGAAGGCGAACTGGTCGCGAAATCCACCGGGACCGTTTCGGAATTCTCGCTCGATGACCGCGTGTTCCACCAGAAATTCGGCTACGGCCATGTGGTGAAGATCGACGGCAACAAGCTCACCATCGCCTTCGAGAAGGCCGGCGAGAAAAAGGTGGTCGATAGTTTCGTGGAGCGGGTATAGCGGATTGCGGAACGGGCCGCGCGTTCCTATGTAGGGCCGGCCCTCCTCCCTGCGCGGCCAAGCGCTGCGTCAAGCCTTGCCACACTTCCAGATCACATCACCGCCAGCCATGTCGCCGATCATTTCCGTTTCCAATCTTTCGAAGGTCTATGGCTCCGGCTTCAAGGCGCTGAACAACATCAATCTCGATATCCGGCGCGGCGAGATTTTTGCCTTGCTCGGGCCGAACGGCGCCGGCAAGACGACGCTGATCAGCATCATCTGCGGCATCGCCAATCCGAGTGAAGGCAACGTCTCGGTCGACGGCCACGACATCATCAAGTCCTACCGCGCCGCACGCTCGATGATCGGCCTCGTGCCGCAGGAACTGCACACCGATTCCTTCGAATCGGTATGGGCGACCGTGAGCTTCAGCCGCGGCCTGTTCGGCAAACCGAAGAATCCCGCTCATATCGAGAAGGTGCTGAAGGATCTTTCGCTGTGGGAGAAGAAGGATTCCAAGATCATCACGCTGTCGGGCGGTATGAAGCGCCGCGTGATGATCGCAAAGGCGCTGTCGCACGAGCCGCAGATACTGTTCCTGGACGAGCCGACCGCCGGCGTCGACGTCGAGCTGCGCAAGGGCATGTGGGAGGTCGTGCGGACGCTGCGGGATGCCGGCGTCACCATCATCCTGACCACGCATTACATCGAGGAAGCCGAGGAGATGGCCGACCGCATCGGCGTCATCAACAAGGGCGAGATCATCCTGGTCGAGGAGAAGGCCAAGCTGATGGAGAAGCTCGGCAGGAAGCAGCTCAAGCTGCATCTGGCGCACAGGATCGACGCCGTTCCGCCGGCGCTTGCGCCCTATCATCTCGTGCTGTCGGAAGGCGGCACCGAGCTGGTCTACGATTACGACACCGCGGGCGAACGCACCGGCATCACCAGCCTGCTTGGCGATCTCCGCAATGCCGGGATCCGTTTCTCCGACCTCGAGACCAGCCAGTCTTCGCTCGAAGACATCTTCGTCAGCCTGGTGAGAGCGCCATGAACTATCGAGCGATCCGCGCAATCTATTTGTTCGAAATGGCGCGCACCTGGCGCACGCTGTTGCAGAGCATCGTCTCGCCTGTGGTGTCGACCTCGCTTTATTTCGTGGTGTTCGGCGCCGCGATCGGCTCGCGCATCACGGAGGTCGAAGGCGTCAGCTACGGCACCTTCATCGTGCCTGGGCTCGTGATGCTGTCGGTGCTGACGCAGAGCATCGCCAATGCATCCTTCGGCATCTATTTCCCGAAATTCGTCGGCACGATCTATGAAATCCTCTCGGCGCCGATCTCCTATTTCGAGATCATCATCGGCTATGTCGGGGCGGCCGCGACCAAATCGATCGTCCTCGGGCTCATCATCATGGCGACGGCTGGATTGTTCGTGCCGCTGCACATCAATCACCCGATCTGGATGCTGACGTTCCTGGTGCTGACTGCCGTCACCTTCAGCCTGTTCGGCTTCATTATCGGCATCTGGGCCGATGGATTCGAGAAGCTGCAGATGATCCCGATGCTGGTGGTGACGCCGCTGACGTTCCTGGGCGGCAGCTTCTATTCTGTGAACATGCTGCCCTCGGGCTGGCGCACCATCACCCTGCTCAACCCCGTGGTCTACCTGATCTCCGGCTTCCGCTGGAGCTTCTATGGGATCGCCGATGTCGGCGTCGGCCTGAGCCTCGGCATGACCCTGGGCTTCCTCGCCACCTGCGTGGCAATCGTCTGGTGGATCTTCAGGACGGGCTACCGGCTCAAACGTTGATCGCCTCGCGGTCATTTCGGGGCATGCGAAGCATGAACCCGGAATCCAAAGATTGCGGTGCGAGATTCTGCGATGTGCAAGTGCACATCGTAGTTCGCGCTCACGCGCGCCCCGGAATGACGATGTCCCTCACGACGATCAGCGATAGCAGCGGAAATGGCCGGAGCGGGTGTAGTAGCCGCGGCAGCGATGGCCACGGTGCCAACCGCGATTAGGCAGGCCGAGCACGCCGTTGACCGCACCCACGGCACCGCCGACGCCGGCGCCAACCGCACCCCCAACCACGCCGCCGACCGGACCGGCGATCCGATTGCCCTCGTAGGCTCCCTCGTGCGCGCCGCGCACGATGCCTTGGGCATGTCCCAGATGAGGCATCGCAAGCAATGCAAGGATGATGGCGCCGGCCGCAAGCACGAGCCGCGCCGGCGTGACATCAGGCAGCGCCAGCGTCTTGACCTTGATCTTCTTCATCACAATTCCCAAAAATGCACGGCAAATTGTACCGTCAGGCGGGAGTGTGAAACGCCCTTGCGGCCAAATGGTTGCGCGTCTGTGACGAATTCGAGTCGTGTGCTCACACTCGCGAAAAAGTCAGCAGGCCAGCGCCGGATTTCTCCGACGACGCCTTGCTTGTGCCGCTCGTTATATTAACGATGCATGGCCGGGCTACTGGAACCCGAGCCGGATTCCGGGCATAGTGCTTGCCGGGGACGGAGAACCGCGGCGCTGCAATGTTAGGCCTGGAGGGCCAAAGTAAGATGCGTACGTTCCTCGTTGCTTTCACCGCCCTGACGCTGGCTTTTGCCGGCGCCGCACAGGCCAAAGTCGCCATCACCGTCGACAAGGATAACCAGCAGATGACCGTCGCGGTCGACGGCGTTGAACGGTATCGCTGGCCGGTCTCGACCGGCATCCCCTCCTACGAGACGCCGAACGGCAGCTTCCGCACTTTCCGCATGGAGGAAGACCACTACTCCAAGGAATTCGACGACGCGCCGATGCCGCACTCGATCTTCTTCACCAAGATCGGGCACGCGATCCACGGCACCGATTCCGTCAACCGCCTCGGCAGCCCTGCCTCGCATGGCTGCGTGCGATTGTCGCGCGAACATGCAGCCACGCTCTACGCCCTGGTACAGGAGCAAGGCGTGCTCAACGCCACGGTGACGCTGACCGGCTCCTCGCAGGTGGCGCTCGCGCGGAATCCGAAACGCGGCAACGCCGCGGTCGCCCGCCGCGCGCCGCAGTACGAGCAGCAATTTGGCGATGCCGCTGGCGATCCTGTGATGATCACACCGCAACAGCAGCAGCAAATGCCGCAGGTCCGTGCCGACGATGGCTACATCTATCCGGCCGACGGCAGCTCCAATGCGCAGGTGTATCCGGCGCCGCGCAGCCGCCGCGTCTACGATACGCAGACCTATTATCGCCAACCGCAACAACCGCAGCAATATTCCGACCGCTACGCGCCGGCGCCGCAAGGCTATTACTATCCGCCGCGGCCGCGCGGGTTCTTCACTTACCAGGACTGACCAGCGCCGAGTTGGTCGGCACGACAGAGCGGGATGGCTGCGTCATCTCGCTCTTTTTTCTTCTGCGCCCAATTTCCATGCCTAATCTTTGCCTGTGCGCGAACGCCTCGCATTCCCCTGAAACTCCGCTTTACGCCAATGCGATCCTGCACGTCCGGATCGTGCATGATCCTCATCAACACGCCTGCGTGAGCCCAAATTGACAACGCCCGCCGTGTCCGTATTGTGTCTAGTTGTTTCGCTGGATTTCCCATGACACAAGAAGAAATATCCGGTTTTTGCGTGGATTCGCTTGCGAAAGTGCTGCGGATCGCCAAGGACCGGATCAAGACCGATACCAAGTTCAACCGGCTCGGGCTCGACTCGGCGATGGTCGTCTATGTCATGATGGAACTCGAGGAGAAGCTCGACCTCGAGCTTTCGACCGACGACTTCTACGACTATCCGACCGTCGACGCGCTGTCGCGTTACCTCGCTGAAAAGCTCGCAGCCCGCTCCGCTGCCTGACCCCTAATCGTCGCCGGATATCATTGACCAAGATGGAGACGTTTTCCTCGCTGGTGGCGCTGCTGGCAAAGCGGGCGGAAACGCAGCCCGATGCGCGCGCCTACGTCTTCCTCTCCGACCGCGGGGCGGAGGAAGCCATCCTCACCTTTCGCGAGCTGCATGACGCTGCCCGCGCGCTGGCGGCGCGGCTTGGCGAAGTCACCCGGCCGGGCGATCGCGCGATGTTGGTGTTTCCGCCCGGTCTCGAATTCGTCGTCGCCTTCTTCGGCTGCCTGATCGCGCGTGTGATCGCAGTGCCGATGATGATGCCGCGGCGGCAGAGTGCGCGCGACTCCAGCGCCGCGATCATGGCCAATTGCGAACCTGCAATCGCGCTCACCAGTTCGGCCTTCGCCATCCGCGGCGATCTGCAGGAGCGGTTTTCGCGCGAAGGCCTGCAGTGGCTGGCCGTCGATCTCGACACGACGCCGGCGCAGCCTGCGGCCGATCTGCCGCTTCCAGCGCGAGAGGATATCGCCTTCCTGCAATACACCTCGGGCTCGACGTCCGAGCCGAAGGGCGTCGCCGTCAGCCACGGCAACCTGCTCGCCAATCTCGAGATGATCCGCATCTCGCTCGGCAACACCGAACAGTCGACCTATGTCAATTGGGTGCCGCTCTATCACGACATGGGGCTGATCCTGAACACGCTGGAGGCGCTCTATGTCGGAGCGCTCTGCGTGCTGATGGCGCCGAACGCCTTCACCCAGCGCCCACTCAACTGGCTGCGCGCGATCAGCGACTACCGCGCCGAGGTCGCCTGCTGCCCGAATTTCGGCTACGACCTCTGCGTCAGCCGCTATCGCGCCGAGCAGATGCAGGGCGTCGATCTCTCCTCCTGGAAGATCGCGCTCAACGGCGCCGAGCCGGTGCACGCCGAGACGATCAAGCAATTCATCGAGACCTTCGCCGCTCACGGCTTCGATCGCCGCGCCGTGTTCCCGGCCTATGGCATGGCGGAAGCGACGCTCTTGATCTCCGGCGGCAGCCGCGGCGCCGGCCATGTGACGCGCGACGTTAGCCGCGCCGCGCTGCAGGCGCATCGGGCCGAAGCGCCGGCTGATGCGGCGGATAGCCAGACGCTGGTCGGCTGCGGCCGCGCGCTCGAAGGCGAGCGGATCGCGATCGTCGATCCCGACACCTGCGCGCGCCTGCCCGTGGACCAGGTCGGCGAGGTCTGGGTCAACGGTGCCAACGTCGCGGGCGCCTATTGGAAGAATCCGGAAGCGACCCGGACCGGCCTGCACGCGCGCATCGCGGGCGATGACGACGGCGCGAGCTGGCTGCGCACCGGCGATCTCGGCTTCCTGGATCGGACGGGTGAAGTCTTCATTACCGGACGGATCAAGGACTTGATCATCGTCCGCGGCATCAACCACTATCCGCAGGATCTCGAGCGCACGGTGCAGGCGGCACATGCCGCGCTGCGGGCCAATTGCGGCGCGGCGTTCTCCGTCAGCGACGAGCACGGCGACGAAACGCTTGTCGTCGTGCAGGAGGTCGAGCGCACCGAACGCAACCGGATCGACGGCGCCGAGATGAAGGGCCTGATCCGCGAGCACGTCACCGACCAGCACGAATTGTTCGCGCGCCATATCGTGTTGATCCGGCCGGGCACGCTGCCGAAGACCACCAGCGGCAAGATCCAGCGCAGTCTGGCGCGCCGGCTGTGGTCCGAAGGCCGGTTCGAGGATCTCGCCGCCGACGCGGATTGACTCGCTCTTGCCGTCATCGTCCGGCTTGACCGGACGATCCAGTATTCCAGAGGCAGTAGTGCTTGAGCCGAGAGGCCGCTGGTTACTGGATGCCCCCGCCGGAGCTTGTCGTCGGCCTCGCCGAAGGCGAGACCCGGTGGCGGGGCATGACAAGAAGAACGATCATCAGAAGTCGATCTTCGCCGCTTCGCCATCGCGGATACTGGCGACGATGCCCTCCTGTATCTTGCTAGCGATGCTCGGGCGGTAGTGGATGAAATCGGCAAAATTCGCGCGATCGCGGGTCAGCGCATTGTCGATGCGGTAGTTGATGAAATTGCTGTTCGGCCGGCCGGCCACGACGCGCTTCAGAGCCGCGTTGCAAGCCTCACGGTCGGCCGCAGCGGGCGTGCCGGGCTGCGGCATTTTGCTTTGCAGGGTCGGCGGCACGACGATGACGACGCTGGTCTCGGCTGGAAGCTTCTTGACCGCCGCATCAAGTCGCGCGACGTCGGGCAACATCTCGCGCTCGGCGACCGTTGCGGCCGGCGGCGGATCGCGCGGCGGACTGATTTCGCGGAAGGTGCCGGGCAGCCAGATGTCCTCGTAGCTGAAGAAGCCGGTGGGGTCCCTGCGCTGATGCCAGCCGAGGCCGATCGAGAGCCGTTGGAACGTGCGCTCGATCGTCGTCCATGACAGCAGGTGTGTCGCATAAGGGAGAGAGCTTTCGCCATAGAGCCAATCGGGGAAGGTGCCCGGCGGCGACTGGATGGGGACGTGATGGCACCACCAGGGATCAACGACGAACACCAGTGCGCGCACCCGCTTGTGATGCCGCAGGAAGAAATCTAGCAGCATGAGCTGCTCGTGCGGATTGCCGCCAGTCATGTAGAGCTGCACGAAGTTCAGGCCGGTCGCCTTCGACAGCTCCGTCGGTTCAAGCATCTGCGCGGTCGAATTGCCGATGATGGCGGAATCGAAATTCGGATCGCGCGCGCGGCTTGCCGCAGACGTGAGCGTGTTCCGATCGTCGACGCCGTCGATGCCGAGAAAGCCAAACTTTCCGGTGTCATAGGGATCGACCAGGATCATTAGCGCGTAGAGCAGCAGCAAGCCGCCAACCAGCGTACCGACACAGTTGGCCAGACAACGGCTCCATTCGGGCGACGTGTCAGAACTGGTAGTAAGCGAAGCCACGAACGTTCCCTTCTCCGAGCAAGATCAGGATGACCAACAGACCGAGGCCGGCGACTACGCCGAGCCAGGGTCGCGGCCGCTGCATCACGCGTTCGACGATGTCCTGGGTCGCCGGCAGCAGGAAGGCCATCAGCGGAACGACGACGAGCGGCCACAGATGCTTCCCCTCCGACAGATTGGGCGGAACGGCGAGGCCGTGGAAGATGTTCAACGCCGCATCGAGCGTGCCGGCGCGGAAGAACACGCCGGTCAGAAGCACGAAGATCACCGTCAGCGCCCATCCGGCGAGCGCGGGCAGCCGCGGCCCGTAGCGGCGCCACAGCGAGCAGACCACCAGCGCCAGGCCATGCAACGTGCCCCACAGCACGAAGGTCCAGCTCGCACCGTGCCAAAGGCCGCACAGCGCCATGGTCAGCACCATCACCGCGAAATATTGCAGTTGGTAGAAGCGCCGCGGCACCATGCGCTTGTTGGCGAGCGGAAAGAACAGGTATTCGCGCAGGAACGTCATCAAGGTGATGTGCCAGCGCTGCCAGAAATCCTGGATGCTGGTGGAGCGGAACGGCGCGTCGAAATTGTACGGCAGCTTGACGCCGAACAACAGGCCGAGCCCGACCGCGATGTCGGAATAGCCGGCGAAGTCATAGAGGATCTGAATGCCGAAGCCGAGCGCCAGCCATGCGTCGCCATTGCTCACCGGCCCTTCAAGCGCCCGCGCATAGATCGGATCGATCAGCCGCGCGATGCGGTCGCCGAGTAGGATCTTTTCGACGAGCCCGATCAGGATGAAGGCGATGCCGACGCAGAACTGGCGCTGCCAGCCCGGCACATAGACCTTCTTGCCGAACTGCTCCATCACCTGCGACCAGCGCACCAGCGGTCCGGCCAGCGCCTGCGGGAAGAAAGAGATGTAAAGCGCGTAGCGGTTCAGCGAATAGGTCGGCGCCTTTCCCTTGCGCAGATCGACCAGGTACATGATGTGGTGGAAGGTGAAGAAGGAGATGCCGAGCGGCAGCACGATGTCGAGCACGGGCATCGGCCGCCCCAGCGCAAGGCCGATATTGTAGGCGAGGAAGTTGGCGTATTTGAACCAGCCGAGGACGCCAAGATTGGCAACGATCGCAGCGGTGATGATCCACGGCATCTTGGTCCTGGCATAGGTCATCGCCGCAATCCAGTTGATCAGGATCGACAGGATCAGGAGCAGGACGAAGGGCGGATTGCCGTAGGCGTAGAACACCAGCGACATCGCAACGAGCGTCCAGATCCGCCACTGCGGATGCGGATCGACAAATCGATAGATCAGGATTGCCGCCGGCAGGAAGCCCAGCAGGAAGGGGTAGTCGTTGAACAGCATCAGCCGGCAATCTCAGGCATGACCCGGGTTACTCACCTTATCCGCCGGAAGCCGACGACTATCCGTGCTCGAGCTCGGCCACGTCGGGCGCCGGCTCGTGCAGCCGGCGCAGCGCGATCTTCTCCGCACTCGGCATCTTGACGTTCCAGGCCAGTCCCAGCGCGGCAAGCACTCGGATGAAGAGATAGCCCGGATCGAACTCGAACCATCGCAACCCGAACGCCGCCGAATAAGGAAAGGCATGGTGATTGTTGTGCCACCCCTCGCCCCACGCCAACCATGCCATTACGCCGAGATTGCGGCTGTTGTCACCCCGGGTGCGGTAGGGACGTGCGCCAAACGTGTGCATGACCGAGTTGATTGCCGACATTGCCTGTTCGACCGCGAACATGCGCGCCACGCCGCCCCAGAGGAACCCGGCCACCGCGCCCCACAGGCTGCCGGCGACCAACCCGCCAATGGCGGTCGGGATCAACAGCCCCACCAGCACCCAGGCGTAATAGTAGCTGTTGACCCGGACCAGCACCGGCTGCGCCATCAGGTCCGGAACGTAATGGGCGACATTCGGATAATCATGCTCGATCATCCAGGTCAAATGCGCATGCAGGAAGCCGCGCAGACGGCCGAGGAGGCTCCCGCCATGCAGATTGGGCGAATGCAGGTCGCCCTCGTGATCGCTGAGTTCGTGGTGGCGACGATGCATGGCGGCCCAGGATACCATCGACCCCCGCCCGGCCATCGAGCCCATGATGATCAGCATCGCGCTCACGGCTGTCCCGGTTGTGAAGGCGCGGTGCGTGAACAACCGGTGATAGCCGACGGTGAGGCCGAGGCCTGTGACCAGCCACATCGCGAAGAACAGGCTGATTTCGAGCGCCCCGATCGGGCGATAGAACAGGGCGCCAAGCGCGATCAATGTCCCGATGAATGGCAATACATCGAACAGGATAAAATGCTGCCGCTGCAATCGATGAAAATGCCGGCTCCGGATAATCCGATGGTCGCGCATGAATAATGGAACAATTGGGAAACAAGTTCCATCAGTATAGAGTCGGCCCCCCGCCCGCAACCATTGCGACGGATTTGCCCTGCAGATCGCGAACGCGGGCGGCGGGTGTTGCAAAAATATCGAGCTACTACTCGCCGTCGCGCAATCGCCGGTAAACCGCGCCCAGGATGTTGGAATAGTCGTCGGTCCAGACCCGCTGCTTTTCATCGGCCTCGGTTTCGGTCCACGAGTCGGACGAGGCGAGCTTGCCGACATCGGCCTCCTCGCGGGCGGAGATCACGACCGAGGTCGAGAAAATGTACTCGCTGTCACGGCCGGAATCCTCGCTGTAGACCCAGCTCTTGAGGTCGTTGGCCTCGGCGATGCCGACCACGACGCTGGAAAGCTCGAGGTGGCGGTTGGAGACGTGCATCACCACCGCGCCCTGCGGCGCCAGCTTGGCCTTGTAGATCGCCATCGCCTCCTCCGTCGCCAGATGGATCGGGATCGCGTCGGACGAATAGGCATCGACGATGATGAGGTCGTAGATGCCATCGGGCTCGCGAGCGAAGGTGAGCCTGGCATCGCCGATCACCGGCTTCAGGTCAGGGGCGCAATTCTGGATGTAGGTGAAATATTTCGGATCGCGCGCGGTATCGACCATGGTCTGGTCGATCTCGAAGAACTTCCATTGTTCGCCCGGCTCTGCGGCGCAGGTGAGCGTGCCTGAGCCGAGTCCGATCACGGCAACCTTAAGCGGAGCGCCCTTGCGCTCGCGCATCGCCGCGATCGTCTGCCCGATGCCGCCGTCCTTATGATAGTACGTAATGGGTTCGGGCCGGCCGGTTACCGGCGTGCCGTTGTCGTTCTTGAAGCGCTCGGCGCCGTGAATGGTGGTGCCGTGCATCAGCACGTGATATTGGCCGTTCGGCGTCACCACGATCTTGTGCACGCCGAAGAAGCTGCGCACGGTCTCGACCCGGCCGTTATCGGAGGGGTAAGCGCGCAACAGCAGCAGCGCCACCACGACGGTCGCGAAGATCTTCCAGCGGCTCGCGTTGAGCGTAAGCGCCAGCAGCGCCGAGAGCACGCCGACCGCGCCGATCACCCACGACCGCCGCTCGTCCAACCAGTTGAACAGCGTCCCGGTTGAATAGGACGGCACGATCAGCGCGACCGCGACCACGGCAAGGAACGGCCAGTACCAGGCACTCCAGCGCGACAGCCGCTCTCCCCCGCCGGACGGCCGGCACAGCGCGGCGAGCGCCAGCAGGATCGGGTATTCCGCCACCCAGGAGAAGGCAAACGGCGCGATCAGGCCTGCGAACAGGCCGCCGACCATGCCGCCGAACGACAGCGCGACGTAGAAGCCGGTGAGGTATTTTGCTGCCGGCCGGGTCCGCGCCAATTCGCCATGGCAAGCCATCGCGATGATGAAAAAGGCGAGCTGGTGACCGCCCAGCGTCAGCAGCAGACTCTGTTCGCCACCAACCGCAAGCAGGATGACGACGCACGCAATTGCGATTGGCTGCGCGCGCAGCATGAACTCATGCGAAAACAGCGGGCGCGACTGGAACACCAGCACCCAGGTCAAGAGGTAAAGCGACAGCGGCAAGACCCAGAGCAGCGGCGCTGCCGCAACGTCGGTCGAGATGTGCGCGGTCACGGCGATCAGAAGGCCCGAAGGCACCGCGGCAAGGAAGATCCAGCGCAAACGCAACAGCCAGGAGGGTGCCGGCGCATCGGCATCATCGACCGGCAAATTCAGCGCCGCCGCGCTCGCGGACGAACGCATCAACAGCACGCCGCAACCCGCGATCAAGAGGATCAGCAAGCCATAACCGCCGGTCCAGATCAGGTTCTGCGTGCGCAGCGTGAACATCGGCTCCAGCAGCACCGGATAGGACAGCAGCGCCAGAAAGCTGCCGATGTTCGAGGATGCGTAGAGGAAGTACGGATCCGGACCGTTGGGATGGCCGGTGCGTACAAACCAGGCCTGCAGCAGCGGGTTGTTAGCGGCGAGCGCGAAGAACGGCAGGCCGATCGAGACCGCGAACAGGCCGAGCAACCAGAACGCGTAACCTGAGGTCGGTGGATCGCCCCAGCCGCTCTGGATCGCGAGCGGCAGCGTCAGCATGGCCGCGACCAAAAGCAAGAGATGCACCGCGACCGGAGCCGCGCGGCTCTTCAGCTTCATCAAATAGTGCGCGTAGGCGTAGCCCGCGAGCAGTAGCGACTGGAAGAACACCATCGCCACCGACCACACCGCCGGTGAGCCGCCGAGCCGCGGCAGCACCATCTTGGTGAACAGCGGCTGCACCGAGAACAACAGGAGCGCGCTGACGAAGATCGCGGTGGTGTAGACGATCAACACCAGCCGGTTTCGCGCGGCGGACGGCTTGGAAATCATGAAAGCTCCGGCTTGGGCCCGGCGGACGCCGCGGCGAGATTTCCGGCGCATGCACGCCAGAGGTTTCAATTGAGCATATGACGGTATGGCAGGCAATGTAACCCGGTAACATGGACTTTACGATGTGCCAGTGCGGAGCGACATGCCGGAGTATGAGAGGATATGAGTCCGCATTCTCGCGACGCGTTGCGTCCGAGCTTTGCTTCACTTTCCACCCTCCTCGAAAGACAGAGGGCGCAGGGAAAGCCGGGCGCTGGTTGCACCCATGGGTCCCGTGCAACAAAAAGCACGGGGGTAGGACCACAGGTTCAACCGAAGCATTCCGGCTTTCCCTGCGCGATGGTTTACGGTTTCCTTCGCGCTCTCCCCGGTGACCGGGCTTTCTTGCCACCGTCGCTCTGTTCAACGAACAGACCTTAGCGCCAGCGTCGGGGCGCCAGGACCACACGACTTCGCCGTCCGTGATACGCGTGCTCGTCAGTCACACGCATCGCGTCCACCGCATCTCACCGCAACGTTCGTGACGATCGCGACCCGCCCCTCATTTGGATGAGACGTGCGGAGTCATAGTGGTGATTTGCCCGACGGCGAAAGCGGAATGTTTTTTGCGTGAGGACTGGACCGCGCAAATCACGTTGATTGGATTAAGGAAAATCGTGCGAATGACACGACGCCGTCATGCCCGGCCTTGTCCCGGGCATCCACGTCCTTTGGCTCCGTGCGCGGAGAGAACGTGGATGGCCGGGTCAAGCCCGGCCATGACAGAGGAGAGGATTGCGCGATGCGTCCCACTGTCATTCCGGGGCGTCCGAAGGACCAGCCCGGAATGACGGAGCGGACGGAGGGCGCCCCGGAATGACGACGGGGGCGAGTGACGAAATAACTCGTGGCTTGTGCGCAACGATGAGTTACTGGCAAGCTCCTTAAGAAAATGAAGCTGACATGAACGAAACGGACGTCGTCATCATCGGTGCCGGGCATAATGGCCTCACCTGCGCGGCCTATCTCGCGATGGCGGGCTTGCGCGTGAAAGTGGTCGAGCGCCGCAAGGTGGTGGGCGGTGCGGCGGTGACTGAAGAATTCCATCCCGGATTCCGCAACTCGGTCGCCGCCTATACGGTGAGCCTGCTCAATCCGAAGGTCATTGCCGATCTCAGGCTCGCCGAGCACGGCCTGCGGATCGTCGAACGACGCGCGCAAAACTTTCTTCCGTCCTCCGACGGCAGCCATCTCCTCACCGGCGAAGGCCGCACCAAGGAAGCCGTCGCCAGGCTCAGCGCGCATGATGCGGAGGAGATCGGCATCTTCTCGCGCCAGCTCGAGGCAATCGCCGACGTGCTGCGCCAGTTCGTGTTGCGCGCGCCGCCGAACCTCGTCGAGGGGTTTGGCGCGGACGCGCTCCGCGAGGCCTTCAACGCGCTCGGCTCCGCCAACCTCTTGCGCAAGCTTTCGCTGGAACAGCAGCGCGACCTGCTCGACCTCTTCACCCGCTCGGCCGGCGAGATGCTGGACGAGCGGTTCGAGAACGACCTGGTAAAAGCGCTGTTCGGCTTCGATGCCATCGTCGGCAATTATGCGAGCCCCTATGCCGCCGGCTCGGCTTACGTGATGCTGCATCACGCCTTCGGCGAGGTGAACGGCAAGAAAGGCGTCTGGGGCCACGCGATCGGCGGCATGGGCGCGATCACGCAGGCGATGGCGGCCGCGGCACGCGCGCATGGCGCCGAGATCGAAGTGGATAGCGGCGTGCGCGAAGTGATGGTCGAGAACGGCCGCGCCGCCGGTGTCGTGCTCGACAACGGCACCACCTTTCGCGCCAAGTACGTTGCCGCCAACGTCAATCCGAAACTGCTCTACACGCAGCTGCTGCCGGCGGGCGCGCTGGCGCCGGAATTCCTGCAGCGCATGTCGCGCTGGCGCAACGCCTCCGGCACCTTTCGCATGAATGTCGCGCTAGCCGGCCTCCCCTCCTTCACCGCATTGCCGGGCGCAGCCGATCACCTCACCGCCGGCATCATCATCGCGCCGAGCCTTGGCTACATGGACCGCGCATGGCTTGATGCGCGCAGCTTTGGCTGGAGCCGCGAGCCCATCGTCGAAATGCTGATCCCCTCGACGCTGGACGACAAGCTGGCGCCGGCGGGACAGCATGTCGCGAGCCTGTTCTGCCAGCACGTCGCGCCGGAACTGCCGGGCGACAAATCCTGGGACGATCATCGCGATGAGGTTGCCGACCTCATGATCGCGACGGTCGACAGATACGCGCCCGGCTTTGCCGCAAGCGTCATCGGCCGGCAGGTGCTCTCTCCGCTCGACCTGGAGCGGCAATTCGGCCTATTGGGCGGCGATATCTTCCACGGCGCGCTGACGCTGAACCAGCTCTTCTCCGCCCGCCCGATGCTCGGCCATGCCGACTACCGCGGCCCGCTCAAGGGGCTCTATCACTGCGGTTCCGGCGCTCATCCCGGCGGCGGCGTCACCGGCGCGCCCGGTCACAACGCCGCGCAGGTGATCCTGGGCGATCATCGCTCCCTGTTCGCAAGGCGTTGAAAAGCGTGTGGACAGGGTGTGGATATCAAGTGGATGCGGATGTGCATCCATCTCCCGGTCAAGCCGCCGCGGGCCGCGACACGTCGCGATCGTCGGCAAACAGCGTTTCGAGCAGCTTCACAAGCTGCTCCCGCCCCTGGCTCGGCTGGCTCAGGAATTCCGCGAGCTCGATCTCGTCGGTCTC
Source organism: Bradyrhizobium sp. Ses1 (assembly GCF_059512365.1). Taxonomy (NCBI): domain Bacteria; kingdom Pseudomonadati; phylum Pseudomonadota; class Alphaproteobacteria; order Hyphomicrobiales; family Nitrobacteraceae; genus Bradyrhizobium; species Bradyrhizobium sp. Ses1. The sequence goes on along the minus strand of NZ_JCAMOQ010000010.1, from coordinate 131,358 downwards.
GATGGCATACCCGGCACCGCGGAAGTCACCCCGCTTCTTTTCGTGCTCGACGAACAGCCGGCTGGCTTCGGTATCGAACGCCAGGCGCCAGCGGTCCTCGTCGGCACCTTCCGAGCGCTGATAGAGCGGCCGTCTTAACAGGGACATGGGACCCTCCTTGTTTTGGCCGCCAGCCTATCACGACTTCGCTTGCTTCACCTCGCCCGCTTGCGGGAGAGGAGCGCAGCATCCATCGCGGCGGCATTTCAACCTGATCGGATCACACTCTAGTCAGGTGGAGAACCCTGTTGAAAACCCCGGCATTCTCGGCTGGCAACTTCTCCATGACGGCCCGTGCACGCGCCGGAAGACAATCGCGTCGCGAACTACGGTGATCGATCCGGTTTAGCGCCGCTTGCGGCGGCCGGGGCGATCGATGAGAAAATCGTCCAGCTTGGAGCCGGCACCAAGTCGCTTTGCCAGCCATAGAGGCTGTTTGCCGCGACCCGACCACGTCTCGCCAGGGTTTTTCGGGTTCCGATACTTCGGGAGAACCTTTGGATAAGGGCGGCGGCTACGATCTGGTTTCGCGGCTTCGCCGGGCGACTGAAGCTTGCTCAGCCGGTCCTCGAGCGTGGCTTTCTCGGTGATTATGCGTTGCGTCAGCTCGGCCGCTACTCGTTCATGAAGCGCCCACAGTTGGTCTGTGGACATGGATCGGAAGCCGTTATTTTTCATCGAGTCGCGCCCAGGAATAAAAACAGAGCGCACTTACCAACGACGCCGGACACAAACAAGCGTCCAGATACCACTTGGCGCATCCCTCACAGGGAGAAGTTCCGCTTCCTGTCGTCAAGGCATCAGACTCGCGCATTCAGGCGCGGCCGCGATGACGTCCTGTCCTCTCGCTTCGAGGCCGCCTGGAAGATGTTTGCCGTCGCCTCGCAAGCGCCCTCGCTTCCGCCTCCCGCACCTGTCGTCGAAGGTCGTGAAGTTCAGCAACGCGTTGGGCTATCAGCTTCACGCTCCTGCGAAGAATTCTGGCCGAGAACCTTTTACAACCACTCATTATTACTCCTAAATAAAACAACTGTAAATTTAATAAAAGCAACTGGTTACCATCATGCATTGTTCATATGAACTTTCAATTGTAGGAAAACCACGGGCTTTTGGCACGCACGCGTACCCGCTCCCAGAGCCCGATCAAAGAGTTACTCGAAGTTTCGGCTCCCTACTGCCTCGCCGGAATCCAAGATGATAATGCGATCGTGGTTAATGCTGACGTTCCGGATGAAGTCGAAACGGTTACCCTAAATGCTACCGAAACCTACCCATCGTGCCAGCCTCGCGCTTCCCGACGAGCAGACCGCCAGGCGGCTGGTCGACACGCTGACCGAGATATTCTTCGAGGGCGAGACGGCGATTGCCGCGTTCGAGCGGCCGGACGGGCGCTGGGAAGTCACCGCGCATTTTGCCGATGCGCCGGACCAGGCGTTGATGCGCGAGCTCGTCGCCAATGCGGCCGGCGAAGACCTCGCCAAGACCATTGCCTTCGACACCATCGAGGCCAAGGACTGGGTCAAGGCCAGCCTCGAGGACCTCGTCCCCGTCCCCGCCGGGCGCTTCGTCGTGCACGGCCAGCACGACCGCACCCGCGTGCCGCCGAACAAGCTCGGCATCGAGATCGAGGCCGCGCTGGCCTTCGGCACCGGCCACCACGGCACCACGCGCGGCTGCTTCTTACTGCTCGATCACGTGCTGAAGGCGCATCATCCGCGCCGCGTGCTCGACCTCGGCACCGGCACCGGTGTGCTGGCGATCGCCGCGGCGAAGGCGCTGCACGGCACAGTGCTGGCAAGCGACATCGATCCGCCATCGGTCAACGTGGCGCGTGAGAATGCCGAACTGAACGAGACCGGCCACCTCGTGACGACGATCCGCGCCACCGGCTTCTCGGCGCCGCAATTTTCCCAGCATGGCCCCTTCGACCTCGTGCTCGCAAACATCCTCGCCAATCCGCTGCGGCAATTGGCTGCTACGATGGCGCGCCATCTCGCGCCTTCCGCGCACGTGATCTTGTCGGGGCTCCTGACGCATCAGGCGCCAAGCGTAATCGCCGCGTACCGCGCGCGCGGGCTGGTGCCGTTACGGCATCTGAAAATCGAGGGATGGAGCAGCCTGCTGCTGCGCTCGGTTAAGTGAGCCCTCTGGCAAGGGAATGCGGCGATTGCACGCTTTGCTGCAAGGTCATGACGATCGAGACGCTCGCGAAGCCGGCAGGAGCGTGGTGCCCGGAATGCAAGCCTGGGCGGGGATGCCAGAGTTATGAGAACCGACCGGCTGAGTGCCGATCGTTCAATTGCCTGTGGCTGATCGATCAGCGATTTGGACCACACTGGAAGCCGAGCCAGTCGAAACTCGTGCTGACGACGTCTCAGGACGGGATCGAAATCCGGTGCGATCCTGGCTTTCCGGACGCTTGGCGACGGGAGCCGATCCGAAGCGAGATCACAAAGCTCGCTGTTTCCGGCGAGGAGCATGACGTCACCGTGCTCGTCATCATCGGAGCAAAGATGATGCTCGTAACGCCCGATCGCGAGTTCGATCTGGGTGTCGTCGGGCCCTATCAGAGGATCGTTCGGGAGCTGGAAGGAAACCGGGTGATCGGCGCAAGCGTAGTGACAGTTTCCGATCTGGACGAACGGATGTGAAATGTACCCCGCAGGCGGTCGCAAGAAAGGCCTATTCGGCCGCCTTGTTTTTGCCGAGCGCGGTTTCGCCCTTCTCCGCCTTCAGCCGGCGCCTGACGCGCCGTTCCACAAAGCGATCCAGGATCTGGACGATGACACCGCGCTGCTTCTGTTCGATCGGAGCAATCGGGCCGCGGCGAACTGGCGGCGAAATCTTCTCAAAGCTGAAAGCAGGCATTGTGTATCCCCTCGCCGTTGAGTTGAGACACTCCTGGAAGCCTCCCCGGGCATTCGTTATCGAACGGCTTGCCTTGAAAACCGTTCTGTCTTTTCTAAACCTGCATGACGGTATTGAAGCACAACTTATGCCAAATTGTGGCGATATCCGCTGACATTGCGGACCTGTCCACGCAGCCATAAAGTGACTGGCATGTTCGAAGCCCATTTCCAGACGTTCGAAGAACCCGAAGGCGGCGTGGCGCTGACGGCGCGATTGGCCGCGTTCCGTGAGGAATTGGCGCGGCGGAAGCTGACCGGATTCGTCATTCCCCGTGCCGACCAGCAGCAGAATGAATATGTTGCACCGTCCGAGGAGCGGCTGGCGTGGCTGACCGGCTTCACCGGATCGGCGGGGCTTGCGATCGTGCTGATGCAGCAAGCCGCCTTGTTCGTGGACGGGCGCTACACGCTGCAGGCGGGCAAGCAGGTCGACCAGAAGGCCTGGCAAATCCAGCCGCTGGTCGATCCGCCGCCGGAACACTGGCTGACGAAACATCTTTCCGCCGGCGACCGCCTAGGATTTGACCCGTGGCTGCACACTTCTGCGGCAGCCGAGCGTCTCGCCGCGGCGTGCGCCAAAGCCGGAGCCGAGTTGGTTGCGGTCGACAGCAATCCCGTCGACGCGATCTGGACCGAGCGCCCGCGCCCGCCGCTCGGGCCGGTCTCCATCCACGGGCTGCCATTTGCCGGCGAGGCGGAGGCTGCAAAGGTCGAGCGGATCAGGGACGAGATCAACAAGCTCGGCGTCGATGCGCTGGTGCTGTCGGACAGCCACGCGGTGGCCTGGACGTTCAATATCCGCGGCGCCGACGTCTCGCATACGCCGCTGCCGCTCTCCTATGCGCTGGTGCCGAGAGAGGGCCGGCCGACGGTGTTCATCGATCACCGAAAACTTTCGAATCTGACGCGGGACCATCTCGAGCAATCCGCCGATGTCGAGGAGCCGGACCGGCTGACGTTGAAGCTGACGGAACTCGCGCAGCGCGGTGGCTCGATCGCGCTCGACAATGCGACCGCCGCCGACGCACTGAATCGCCTGATCACCGCTGCCGGCGGCAAGCCGGTGCGCGGCAACGATCCGGTGAGCCTGTTGAAAGCCGTGAAGAACGCCGCGGAGATCCGGGGCACGCGAACTGCGCATCAGCGCGACGCGGTGGCGCTGGCGCGATTCCTGGCCTGGATCGACCGCGAGGCGCCCGCCGGCGGGCTTACCGAGATCGACACCGTCGAGGCGCTGGAGACGTTCCGCCGCGATACCGGGGCGCTGAAGGATGTCTCATTCCCGACCATCGCCGGCACCGGGCCGAATGGCGCCATCGTGCACTACCGCGTCACCCGCAAGAGCAACCGCCGGATCGCACCCGGCGATCTGCTCTTGATCGATTCCGGCGCGCAATACGAGGACGGCACCACCGATGTCACCCGCACCATCGCGATCGGCCAGCCGACAGACGAGATGCGCGACCGGTTCACCCGGGTGCTGCGCGGCCATATCGCGATTGCGCGCGCGGTGTTCCCCGACGGCACCACGGGCGCGCAGCTCGACACGCTGGCGCGGCAATATCTCTGGCAGGCCGGCATCGATTTCGAGCACGGCACCGGCCATGGCGTCGGCAGCTATCTTTCCGTGCATGAGGGGCCGGCGCGAATCTCAAAGCTCGGCACCACGCCGCTGAAGCGCGGCATGATCCTCTCCAACGAGCCCGGCTACTACAAGACCGATGCTTACGGCATCCGGATCGAGAACCTCGAGCTCGTGATCGGCATCGAAATATCAGGCGCCGAAAAGCCGATGAACGGATTCGACACGCTGACGCTGGCACCGATCGATCGCCGGCTGATCGACGTGACGATGCTTAGCGAGGCCGAGCTGAAGTGGCTCAACGACTACCATGCCCGCGTCAGGGCCGAGGTGCGCCCGCGGCTCGACGATGACGCCACGAAGCTGTGGCTCGATGAGGCGACGGCGGCGCTGAAGTAGTTGCTGTCATTCCGGGGCGCGTCGAAGACGCGAACCCGGAATCTCGAGATTCTCAGGTGCGCAAGTGCGCACCATAGTTCGATGCTTCGCATCGCCCCGGAATGACTCCGTGTTTTCTCGGCCTCCCGGAATCGGCATAGCCGCATGCCGAAACATCCGTATTCGCATCTGCGCATCTCGTTACATTCGCCGCCATGAAAGGATGCGAAGCTGAATGCATGGCGTGATGGGCAAGCCGCCCGACGCGGCAACGAAGGACATCGCGACATCGAAGCTCATGCTGCTGTTGCTCGTCGCCATGACGGGCGTGGCGCCGATCTCGCTCTATATGCTGGTGCCGGCGCTGCCGGTGCTGGCGACGACGTTCGGCCGCGACATCTCGATCGCGCAGATGACGGTGTCGCTGTTCATGGTCGGCATCGCCTGCTCGCAGCTCATCATGGGGCCGCTGTCGGACAAGTTCGGACGGCGGCCGGTGCTGCTGGCCGGCCTCGGCCTGATGGTGGTGGCTGGTATCGGCAGCATTTTTGCGGAAACCCTGCCGCAACTGATCGCGGCTCGCTTCTTCCAGGCGCTCGGCGGCGCCAGCGGCATGGTGGTGAGCCGCGCCATCATCCGCGATCTCTATAGCCGCGACCGCGTCGGCGCCATGATCAGCCTGGTGATCGCCGTGATGATGATCGCGCAGATGCTGAGCCCGCTCACCGGCGGCCTGCTCGAGACCGCGTTCGGCTGGCGCGCGATCTTCTATGCCATCACCGCCGGCTCGCTCGCGGTGGCCGTCGGAATCGCGCTGGCGCTGCCGGAGACGCGCCGCGTCCGCAGCGAAGACAGCAACTTCCGCCGCGATGTCGGCAGCCTGATCAGGAGCCGCGCCTTCATCGGCTACGTGCTGTGCCAGGTGCTGGCCTCGCAGATCATCTTCACCTTCGCCGGCGGCGGACCCTACATCGTGGTCACCCAGATGGGACGCAGCAGCGCCGAATATGGCGCGTGGTTCGCGACCACGGGCTTTGCCTATCTGGTCGGCAATCTGCTCTGCGTGCGCTTCGCACCGCGCCATTCGCTGGAACGGCTGATCTGGTTCGGGCTCGCGCTGCAACTCGGCGGCAGCCTGTTGAACCTCGTCTTGAGCCTTACCGGGGTCAACCAGGCCCCGCTCTGGCTGTTCGGCACCCAGATGATCGTGATGGCCGGCAACGCCTTCGTGATGGCGAACTCGGCGGCCGGTGCGATCAGCGTCCGCCCCGAAGCCGCCGGCACCGCCTCCGGCGCGATGGGATTCCTGCAGCAGGGCATCGGCTCGCTGGTGTCGCAGTTCGGCGCCTATCTCGGCGGCCACTCCACCACCACGCTGCCGCTGACGACCGCCATCCTCATCATCTCGGTCGCATGTGCCTCGAGCATGATCTTCCTGGTGCCGAAGCGGAACACGGTGGTGAGCGGGGAGATGATCGAGCAGGCGGAAGAGGACGAGGCGGGGATGATGTAGCTGTTGACCTCCAGCGCTGCAACAAACTCGTCATGCCCCGGCTTGTCCCGGGCATCCACGCAGCACAGATGCCCGAGACGAAAGACGTGGATGGCCGGGACAAGCCCGGCCATGACGGAGGAATGGGCTCACTCCCCGATCAGCTTCAGCCACTCGTCCTCGGTCAGCACGGCCACGCCGTGCTTCTGCGCTTCGGCGAGCTTCGATCCTGCACCGGGACCTGCAACCACATAGTCCGTCTTCTTCGACACTGAACTGGCCGCCTTCGCGCCCAGTCGCTCGGCGGTCGCCTTGGCCTCGTCGCGCGTCATCTTCTCCAGCGAGCCGGTGAACACGACGGTCTTGCCGGCGATCGCTGAATTGCTCTTTGGCTTTTCGGTATCGATGATCTCGTCGAGCTCCTTGACCAGACGCTCGACGATGCCGCGGTTGTGGCTCTCGCCAAAATAGGCGGCAACGCTCTTGATCACGGTGTCGCCGATCTGGTCGAGCGCATCCATCTCGGCAATCGCCTCCTCGTCACCCTTGGCGACGCGCAGGCAGGCATCGTGGAACGCCTCCCACGAGCCATAGCCGCGCGCGAGCGCCAGCGCCGTGGTCTCGCCGACATGGCGCATGCCGAGCGCGTAGATGAAGCGTTCGAGCGCGATCCGGCGCCGGTGCTCGATCGCGGCGAACAGGTTGCGCACCGAGGTCTCGCCGTACCCCTCGATCGCCTCGAGCTTGAGCTTCTGGTTGCGCTTGGGCAGCGTGAAGATGTCGGCGGGCTCCCGCACCCATTCCTTCTCGAAGAAAAATTCGAGCTGCTTCTCGCCGAGGCCGTCGATGTCGAAGGCGCGGCGCGAAACGAACAGCTTCAGGTGCTCGATCTTCTGGAACGGACAGGCGAACTCGCCGGTGCAGCGGGCGCGCGCGCCCTCCTCGCCCGTCGCGGTCTCCTCGCGCACGACGTCAGTATGCAGCGGGCACGGGCACTTCTTCGGGAAATGAAACTCTTTGGCGTTCTTCGGCCGCTTGTCGATGACGACATCCACCACCTGCGGGATCACGTCCCCGGCGCGCTGGACCACGACGGTGTCGCCGATCCGGATATCGCGCCCTTCGCGAAGCTGCTCGCCGTGACCGCCGATGCCCTTGATGTAATCCTCGTTGTGCAGCGTGACGTTCTGCACGATGACGCCGCCGACGCCGACCGGCTCGAGCTTGCCGACCGGCGTGAACGAGCCGGTGCGCCCGACCTGGATCTCGATATCGCGCAGCACGGTCATCGCGCGCTCAGCCGGGAATTTATGCGCGATCGCCCAGCGCGGCGTGCGTGACACGAAGCCGAGCCGCTCCTGCCAGTCGATCCGGTCGACCTTGTAGACAACGCCGTCGATATCGTAGTCGAGCTCGGCGCGCTGCTCCTCGATCTTGCGATGGAATGCGAGCAGCTCGTCGACGGAGTGGCAGAGCTTGGTCAGCGGATTGGTCTTGAAGCCGCAGCGCTCGAACCAATGGATCATGCCGCTCTGCGTGTCCTCCGGCATCGCGCTCATCTGGCCCCAGGCATAGGCGAAGAAGCCGAGCGGCCGCGAGGCGGTGATGGTCGGATCCTTCTGACGCAGCGAGCCCGCGGCCGAATTGCGCGGATTGGCGAAGACGGTGTCGCCGGCAGCCTTCTGGCGTTCGTTGAGCGCGAGGAAGGCCCTCTTGGTCATGTAGACCTCGCCGCGCACCTCGCAGATGTCAGGCACGTTGCGGCCTTTCAGCTTTTGCGGGACATCCTCCAGCGTTCGGATGTTGGCGGTGACGTCCTCGCCCTCGGCGCCATCGCCGCGAGTCGCGGCGGTGACGAGCTCGCCGCCCTCATAGCGCAGCGACATCGACAATCCGTCGATCTTCGGCTCGGCGGAGAAATCGATCTTGTCGTCACTGAGCCTGAGGAAGCGCACGATGCGGTCGACGAAGTCGCGCAGGTCGCCTTCGGCAAAGGCGTTGTCGAGGGAGAGCATCGGCAACGAATGCCGCACCTTCTTGAATCGTCCCGACGGCGCAGCGCCGACCTTCTGCGACGGCGAATCAGGGGTGACGAAGTCGGGAAAGCGCTTCTCGATCGCGTTGTAGCGCTGACGCAGCGCGTCGTATTCGGCGTCGGTGACGGTCGGCGCGTCTTCCTGGTAATAGCGCCGGTCATGCGCCTCCAGTTCGAGCGCGAGCCGCGTATGCTCGACCTTGGCCTGCGCCTTGGTGAGCTTGTCGACGTCGGGGAGTGCGCGCGCTTTTGCTGCCTTGGCCATGGCGCACGATCACGCGGTTGCCGCGCGCAACAGGCGCTCCGCCGCCGCCCTCGCCTCGGCGGTGATCTCGGCGCCGGCGAGCATGCGGGCGATTTCCTCGCGGCGGTGGTCGGCGGCAAGCGCGTTGACGCGGGTGGCGACGCGCTTGCCCTTGTCGAGCGCGTCCTTGGAAATCAGCAAGTGCTGGCTGGCACGGGCTGCGACCTGCGGCGCATGCGTCACCGCCATCACCTGCACCTTGTCGGCGAGCCGCGACAGCCGCGCGCCGATCGCGTCCGCCACAGCGCCGCCAACGCCGGTGTCGATCTCGTCGAACACCAGCGTCGGCGCCGAGCCGCGGTCGGACAGCACGACCTTCAGCGCCAGCAAAAAGCGCGACAGCTCGCCGCCGGAAGCGACCTTCATCAGCGGCCCCGGTTTTGTCCCCGGATTGGTCTGAACCCAGAACTCGACGCGATCGATGCCTTCCGGCCCGGGCGAGGCCGCGTCGGTCTCGACCTGGGTCATGAATTTCGCGCGCTCGAGCTTCAGCGGCGCCAGTTCGGCGTTGACGGCCTTATTGAGCTTTTCGGCGGATTTGGTCCGCGCCGCCGACAATCTTGTTGCCGCAGCGCCGTAGCGCTTGTCGGCTTCCGCTGCCGCGGCTTCGAGCTTCTTCAACTGGTCGGCTCCGGCATCGATCAGCGCGACGTCGGCGGCATATTTGCTGGCGAGCGCGGCCAGTCCATCGACCGGGGTCGCATATTTGCGCGAAGCGGCGCGCAGCGCGAACAGGCGCTCCTCGATGCGCTCGAGCTCGGCCGGATCGAAATCAGCGGCCGCAAGCGCAGCGTTGAGGTGCTGGTCGGCCTCTTCGAGCGCGTTGATGGCGGTATCGATTGCCTTCACCGCGGGCTCCACCAGCGCCGGCGAGCTGGCAGCGCGGCGCTCCAGGCGGCGCACGGCGGCCGACAGCGCGGCCACCGGCGAATGCGGGCCCGAGATCGCCTCCTGCGCCTCCCGCAGGTCGGTGGCGATCTTCTCGCCCTGCATCATGGTGGTGCGGCGGCCCGCGAGCTCGGTCTCCTCGCCGTCCTTCGGCGCCAGCGTCTTCAGTTCCTGCGAGGCGTGGCGCAGATAATCGGCCTCGCGCGCGGCGCGTTCCATGCCGGCGCGATGCTCCTCCAGCGCGGCGTTGGCGCTGCGCCGTGCCTCCCACAGCGACTCCAGCGCCGCCACGTCCTTCTCGAGCCCGGCAAAGGCGTCAAGCAGCCGCCGATGGGTCGAGGCATCGACCAGGGCGCGCTCGTCATGCTGGCCGTGGATTTCGACCAGTGCGGCGCCCACTGCCTTCAGGGTCTGCACGGAGATCGCCTGGTCGTTGATGAAGGCGCGGGTGCGGCCGTCGGCGAGCTGCACGCGGCGCAGGATCATCTCGCCGTTGTCGTCGAGCCCGTTATCGGCCAGCAGCTTTGCCGCCGGGTGATTTTTGGGCACGTCGAAGGTCGCCGTCACCTGCCCCTGCTCGGCGCCGTGCCGCACCAGCCCGGCATCGCCGCGGCCGCCGAGGGCCAGCGCGAACGCATCGAGCAGGATCGATTTGCCCGCGCCGGTTTCGCCGGTCAGCACCGCAAGGCCGCGGGAGAATTCGATATCGAGCCGTTCGATCAGGACGATGTCACGGATCGACAGACGCGCCAGCATGTGAGAACTATTCCAGGCCTATAATATCTTCTTGAAGGTCCTGCTGATCCAGGAACCCTGATTCTCGCTCGGCTCGAGACCGCCGGACCTTACTAGATTATAGGCGTCCTTGTACCAGCGGCTGTCAGGAAAATTGTGCCCAAGCACGGCGGCTGCGGTCTGGGCCTCGCTCGGGATGCCGATCGCCATATAGGCCTCGGTGAGCCGCGCCAAGGCCTCCTCGACATGCCGGGTGGTCTGATACTGCGTAACCACGGTCTTGAAGCGGTTGATTGCGGCGGTGAAGTCGCGCCGCTCCATGTAGTAGCGGCCGACATTCATCTCGCGGCCGGCGAGCTGGTCGCGCGCGCCTTCGAGCTTGGCCTTGGCGGAGGTCGCATATTCCGAGGTCGGATATTTGCGAATCACCTCTTCCAGAGCCGCGATCGCCTTTTCGGTCCGGGTCTGGTCGCGGGTGATGTCCGGGATCTGGTCGTAATGCGAGGCTGCGATCAGGTATTGCGCGTAGGCAGCATCCGGACTGCCGGGATGCAAGGTGACGTAACGTGTCGCCGAGCCGATGCAGGTATCGTAGTCGCCTTGCTGGTAGGAGGAGTAGGCCGACATCAAGAGCGATTTGCGCGCCCAATCGGAATAGGGATGCTGCCGGTCCACCTCCTCGAACTTCTTCGAGGCCGCACGAGGATCCTTGCGCTGGTTCATCAGGTACAAGCCCTCATTGTAGAGCTTGTCCGCGGGCTCCTCGACGAAGGTGTCGTCCTTGGCCAGGAACTTGTCCCACAGCGGACCGGTACCGCAACCACCCAACGGCAGCGCCAGCACGATCAGGCCCGCGGCCAGCCGCAACAATGACGCCCATCCGGCGCGGCCGGCCGATGAGGTGCATGATTCGTGCGTGCTACGCGATAACGGCATGAATGTGAGAACCCGGCGCCTTGGAAGCGATTGATGGCGATCTGTCCACGAACGAGGCCATGGACGGAAATTTTCCCCGCGCCTGTGCTGCCCCGTGCAACCGCAGGCCTGTCTAGCCGAAAAACGACCTTGGACCAACCGAATACGGAGCCAATCCGCCCGGATTAAGGCGGCCCCAAGACGGTCGTGATCGGCTGTGGTTACTACGGAAATTGCAGAAAAACGCTAATGGAAAGCGTGTTTAGGACACGTCCGGGCCGTAGGCCGGCGCGATCAGGCCGCCGACGGTGGCACTGCCGGCTTCGGCGACGGTGCGCGAACGACGTGCGGTCTCCGATTCGACCACCCGCCAGGCGCTGCGATCGGAAAGCAGCGCGGTCAGCGCCGCGTGGTTCAGCTTGTGACCACCGCGAACCGAGCGATAGGCGCCGAGGATCGGGAGGCCGGCCAGCGCGAGATCGCCGACCACATCCAGCACCTTGTGGCGGACGCATTCATCACGGAACCGCAGACCTTCGGTGTTGAGCAGACGAGTCTCGTCGAACACCACCGAGTTTTCGAAGGAGGCGCCAAGCGCGAAACCTGCGCTCCACAGCCGCGCCACGTCGTTCATGCAGCCGAAGGTGCGGGCACGCGAAATCTCGCGACGGAAGCTCTCGGCGGAAAGATCGAAGCAGTAGCTCTGGCGGCCGATCAAGGGATTGGCGAAGTCGATCTCGACTTCAGCGCGGAAGCCGCCGGCAAAGGGACGGAACTCACCGAAGCAGTCGCCGATCGCGACCTGCACCGGCTTCAGGACCTGGAGAACGCGGCGGGCGGCGGATTGGGTGACGATACCAGCCTGATCGACCGCGGCGACAAAGGCCGCAGCGCTGCCGTCCATGATCGGCACTTCCGGACCGTCGATTTCGATGGTGGCGTTGTCGACCCCCATGCCGCGCAGCGTAGCCAGCACATGTTCGGCGGTCGATACCAGCGGTCCCTCGCGGTCGCCCAGGACGGTCGCGAATTCAGTCGCGATCACGGCGTCGGCGGTGGCGTGAACTTCGCGGTCGGCCCCGTCGAGACCCGTCCGGATAAAAGTGTAGCCGGTGTCAACGGGAGCAGGTCCAATGGTCAGGCTGACCGGTAAACCGGAGTGAACGCCGACGCCCGTCACGGTGGCCTGCGACCGAAGCGTTGTTTGACGGCTCAATTTCATCCGATATGCGCCCACTACCCGACGTAACCTAAGACGAGGCGGCCTTACTTCCCCAACCGACTCGCTTAGGCATCCCCAAAGTTGGACAGACCATAGTCACCGCCCGAAAGCGTACAACTCACGCTTCTTTACCGATTGTTACCCCATCTCCGCCGCAATCGCGCCAAGGCTTAACCAAATTGCGGAGCGGCCGGACACCCTTTCGGTACCATGACCAAGTCATGGAATACCTGATTAATCATTTAATTTCAGTTACTTGTTTGCCGGTCTACGACTGCGGAGACGGTAAAAGAAAAGAGCCCCGGCGGGTTCCGCCGGGGCTCTGTGGATGGTCAGGACTGTAACAAAGCTCAGTTTGCCTGCCGGCGCAGGAAGGCCGGGATATCAAGATGATCGTCTCCCTGTGGCGTCGGCGCAACAGGTGCCGGCCGTCCATGGGCATCCAATCCTTGGGGCGCCGGACGCTTCGCATACTCTGATACCGGATCGTGCGCCGCCATTTGCTGCGCCACGCTGCGTTGCGGCTTGCGCTCGGGCAGCGGCGGCATGGCCGGTCCGGAGGCGCGGGCCGCCACCGGCGGTTCGCTCTCCTCCTCCCGGCGGCCGAGGCCGACATTGGCGAGCCGCTGCAACAGCGACAGCCGGGTCTTCTGCGGATGCTCCTCCTCGGCCTCGCCGCGAGCGTGGCGAATCTCGGCCTGGGCCGGCATCGGCAGATCCTCGAACTTCGGCATCCGCGGCGTGCGCACCGGCGGCCGCTCGGCGGTCGGCGGGATGAAGGTTTCCGGCGTCGCCGGCTCATGGTGCTCGACCTTGGTCGCTTCCGGATCAGGGAACAGAGTCGGCTTCTGCGCGATCGGACGGACGGTGACGTCGCCATAGGACGCCGGCTGCATCGGCGCGGCCTGCTGTTCCGGCGACACGGCGGCGGCGATGGCGGCGAGCGCGGCACGCTCGACGCTGCCCTGCTGGCGCAGCGGCGGCGGGGCGGCAGGCGCCGGCGCGGCGGGCGCAGCCATCGGGGCGCCGCCGGCTTCCAGCTTATGGGCACGCTCGGCCAGGCGCTGGTTGTCGGCGCGCAGCCGCGCGGTCAGGTCGGCGAGCCGGCTCTCGGGCGAACCGTTGCCGGTCGGCGCAGGCGCAGCGGGGGCCGCGGCGGCGGCGTTGCGGGCGATCGCGGCCTGCTCGATGCCGGTCGCAACCACGGAGACGCGGATGATGCCGTCGAGCGTCTCGTCGAAGGTGGCGCCGACGATGATGTTGGCGTCGGGGTCGACCTCCTCGCGGATGCGGGTGGCGGCCTCGTCAACTTCGAACAAAGTGAGATCCTTGCCGCCGGTGATCGAGATCAGGAGGCCCCTGGCACCCTTCATCGAGGAGTCGTCGATCAGCGGATTGGCAATCGCGGCCTCGGCGGCGGTAAGCGCGCGCTTCTCACCGGTCGCCTCGCCCGTGCCCATCATCGCCTTGCCCATCTCGCGCATCACGGCGCGGACGTCGGCGAAGTCGAGGTTGATCAGGCCTTCCTTGACCATCAGGTCGGTGATGCAGGCAACGCCCGAGTAGAGCACCTGGTCGGCCATCGCAAAAGCGTCGGCGAAGGTGGTCTTCTCGTTGGCGACCCGGAACAGGTTCTGGTTCGGGATGATCAGCAGCGTGTCGACCACCTTGTGCAGCTCGGAGATGCCGTTCTCGGCGGTGCGCATGCGGCGCTGGCCTTCGAAGTGGAACGGCTTGGTCACCACGCCGACGGTGAGGATGCCCATCTCGCGCGCGGTCTTGGCGATCACGGGAGCAGCGCCGGTGCCGGTGCCGCCGCCCATGCCGGCGGTGACGAACACCATGTTGGCGCCGGTGAGGTGATCACGGAGCTCGTCAATGACCTCCTGCGCGGCGGCCGCGCCGACATCCGGCTGCGAGCCGGCACCGAGGCCCTGGGTCACCTGCGTGCCCATCTGGATGATGCGCTGCGCCTTCGACATGGTCAGCGCCTGCGCGTCTGTATTGGCGACGACGAAATCAACGCCCTGCAGCCCGGCGGTGATCATGTTGTTGACGGCGTTGCCGCCAGCGCCACCGACGCCGAAGACGGTGATCCGCGGTTTCAGCTCGCTGATGTCAGGAGGGGTCAGATTGAGTGCCATGGTTGCCTCTCGATTACGCGCGCGCGTAGGTTCGCCCCGGCCTGCGGCCGCGGGAGCTGGTGAAAATCCTGTGGGCCTTATGAGTGGTCATCAGAAGCCCTCGCGAAGCCATCGTCCGACCTTTCCGAAATAACCGTCAGTCCCTGTCTTGAGCTGCCGCGTGTGCCGCGGTTCAACATGTTCGAGGTGAGCGTATTGCGGATAGACCAGAAGCCCGGTGGGCACCGCGAACGACGGCCCCTTGGCCTCGTTGGGCAGACGGCCGAAGCCGAGCGGACGGCCGATCCGCACCGGCCGATTGAGAATGCGGGTGGCGAGCTCGATCATGCCGGTGAGCTGCGCGGCGCCGCCGCTGAGCACGACCCGCGCCCTCGGCTCTGCCGCAAACGGGGAGGCCTTGAGCCGGTCCCGGACCATCTCAAAAATCTCCTCGGCGCGATGCCGCACGATGTTCGCAATCGTGGCGCGGGAGACGATTTGCGGCGTATCGCGTTCGTCGCCGGCGGTCGGGACCGACATCAGCTCGCGCGCATCCGAGCCGCCAGTCAGCACGGTGCCATATAAGGTCTTGATTCGCTCGGCATCCGCAATGCACGCGCCGATGCCACGCGCGAGATCCATCGTGATGTGCTGCCCGCCGAGCGCAAATCCCGACGCATGCACGAAGCGTCCGCCCGAATAGGTCGCGATCGTGGTCGAGCCGGCGCCCATCTCGACCACGGCGGCGCCGAGATCGGCTTCGTCATCGGTGAGCACCGAGAGGCCGGCGACATAGGAGCTTGCCGCCATCGCCTCGACATTGAGGTGGCAACGCTCGACCACGAGCATCAGGTTCTTGGCGACGGTGGCGTCGGCCGTGACCACGTTCATGTCGACGCCGAACTGGCGCGCCACCATGCCGCGCGGATCGCGGATTCCCTTGACGCCGTCGAGCGCATAGCCGACCGGCAGCGCGTGCAGCACGGTCCGCCCATGGGCGGTCGCGTGGATCATGCCGGCTGTGGTGACACGGCTGATGTCGGCTTCCGTCACCGAGCCGCCGCGAATGTCGGCAGCAGCCTCGACGAGCTGACCCGCAGGCCGGCCGCCGGCGACCGGCAGCAGCACGGATTCGACCCGGACCTTGGCCATGCGCTCGGCCAGCGCCACCGCATGGCGCACCGCCTTTTCGCATTCGGCGAGATCGACCACCGCGCCGGCCTTGACGCCGCGCGACTGGATCTGGCTGTAGCCGATCAATTCCACCGCATGGGTGCGGCCGCGCAGGGCTTCGCTCGGCGGCGACGGCTTCAGCCGCGCGATCATGCAGGCGATCTTGCTGGTGCCGATATCGAGCGAAGCCACAAGCGCGGTGCGCTTGTGGGCCATCGGGCGTGTCTTCGGCGTCAGATTGCGATCGAGGACGGTCATGCGTCACCGCCCTTCTTCTTGGACTTCTTGTCCTTGAACAGCTCCTCGCGCGCCTTTGCCGCGTCCTCGGACAGTTGCACCGTCAACCGATCAGGCAGGCGCATGTCGACGGCGACGATGTCGCGCGAGAATAGCCGGTCTTCCTTGTCGAGCTTGGAGAGCGCGGCGAGCGCATTGCCGACGTCGTTCTCGGGCAGGCGGATGTCGAGGCCATCCTTGAGCCGCAGGTTCCAGCGCCGTTCGCCGACGAAGATCGCGGCCTTGGTCACCGAGCGCACCTGCGGATAGCGATCGAGCAGCGCCAGGAAATCCTTGGCCCTGGTCTCGGCCCCCTTGCCGACCACGAGCGGCAACGTGAGGAAGCGGCGCGACACGTAGGGCTCGAGGACCGCGCCATCATCCGCGACCACGGACAGGCGCCCATCCTGCTGCCACAGCGCGAACGCCTTGCGCTCGACGATGTCGATCTGGAGCTGGCCCGGATAAAGCTTCAGGATCGTCGCGTCGGCGATCCAGGGATTGGCCTTCAGCCGATCACGCACGGTCGCGGCATCCAGGAACAACAGCGAGGAGCGGCCATTGACGCCGCCGATCGCCAGCACCTCGTCCTGGCTCAACTGCTTGCGGCCGTTGATGGCCACGGTGGTGATTCGGAAGCCTGCCGAGTTGGCGAGCGCGTTGCGCGCATCCGAAAGTCCCGTGACGAATTCGTCGACATGGCCGCCCTTGACGATGCCGAGGCCGGCGCTGCCGAGCAGGATGAAGACGGTGGCGGCAAGACCGACGCGGCGCGGCAGATAGCGCTCGATGAGAAGGATGAAGCGGCTGGGCGGATCGCGATCGATCACGGGCGGGGCGCGGCGGGCACGACGACTGGCACGACGGCGGGCAAAATACTCGCGCAGCAGCACCGCCGCTCCAATAGCGGCTGCTTTCAGGTCAGCTTCGGGCCTCAGCGATCGCAGTGATCGAGTGAGGCGGCCTGCACCATCCATTGCACGAGCTCGTCAAACTTTGTGCCCGCAACACGTTTGCGGGTCCTGGCGCACACAACGTCTCGGTGATGCCGGCCTGGGTGTCGAAGCCAGTAAGAAAGGCCCCCCGTCCCTCGTTACGCGTGTCGAAGTGAAAGTTCCCGCGACAGCTCACGCCCGGCAGCCAAGCGCTACATGCGCCGCCGGCGTTAACCTTCGGACTTCCTGGTAAACAAAAGGTAAAAGCGGTTAACGCAGAACAGGTTTTGATGAGCAATGTGCGTACTTTGCCACGCAATCCTTAGGATTTTAGCAATCCCGGGGCCGATTCGGGATGGAACCCGGTTCCCGACGCTTCTACACGCTCCCCCGTCATTCCGGGGCGATGCGAAGCATCGAGCCCGGAATCCATTTCGCCAGTAGCGCTGCGGCCCGATGGATTCCGGGTTCGCGCTTCGCGCGCCCCGGAATGACGGACGGAGGGATGGCGCTAACTAACCCACCCTAACCGCCCGCCGCTTGGCCAATTCGATCTGTTCGTGCAGGAAATCGACGAATTCGATGCCCTGCGCCTTGAGCGCCTTCGGGTAGAGCGAGGCCTTGGTCAGCCCAGGCAGCGTATTGGTCTCCAGATAGATCGGCCCCTTGGCGGAGACGATGAAGTCGGTGCGGGAATAGCCGCTGCAGGACAGCGCCCGGTGGGCGCGGAGCGCGAGGTCCATGATCGCGGCGCTGATATCAGGCGAAAAGCGCCCGGGGCAGATCTCCTGGGTCGATTTGAGCAGGTATTTTGCGGTGTAGTCGAACGCGCCCTCCGCCGGCACGATCTCGATCGGCGGCAGCGAGAAGATTGCGCCGTCGGAGCGCTCCAGCACGCCGCAGGTTGCCTCCACGCCCGCAACGAACGGCTCGATCAGATAGTCCTCCGTCCTGGCGGCGTTGCGGACGGCAACGATGTCCTGCTTCGCATTGACGAAGATCAGGCCGTAGCTCGATCCGTCGCGCGCAGGCTTGGCGATCAGCCTGCCATATTCGGCGAAGGCAGCGTCAATCTCGTCCAGCGCGATGCAGCCCGGCGCCGGCACGCCCGCAATCGCCGCGAATCGCTTCGCCGCGACCTTGTCGAAGGCAAGATGCGAGGACGCCGAACCCGAACCGGTGAAGGGGATGCCGCGCATCTCGCACATCGCCTGCAATTCGCCGTTCTCGGCGCTCCCGCCGTGCAGGCCAAGCACCAGCACGCGATCCTCGCGGGCAGCCTGGTCAAGCGCTTGCGCGAGCGGGACGCCGCGGGTGCCGGGCCTGAACTCGTCCTGGAAGGGCCTCGCATGTTCGAGAAGCTGCTCGGACCGCACGACATGGACATTGTCGGCCACGTCCCAGAACCAGAGATCGGCTTCCGGCAAAGCCTGGTGCAGTGCCTGCGCGCTTGCCACCGAGACAAGGCGTTCCTTGTTGCTGCCGCCGAAGAGAATGGTCGTTCGCATCAGCTTCGCTCGATTCCGATTCGCTTGATTTCCCAGTGTAGCTCGATTCCCGACGTCTCTTTCACCCGCTGCCGCACGGTTTCGCCGAGCGTTTCGATATCGTGTCCGGTGGCATTGCCGGTGTTAATGAGGAAATTGCAGTGCATCGCCGAGACCTGGGCGCCGCCGACGCGCAGGCCGCGGCAACCGGCGGCATCGATCAATTTCCAGGCGCTGTTGCCCGGCGGGTTCTTGAACGTCGAGCCGCCCGTCTTCTCGCGAATCGGCTGCGCGGTCTCGCGGTGGGTCTGCACCTCGTTCATGCGCGCGCGGATCGCCTCGGGCGCGGTGATCCTGCCGCGAAAGCGCGCGGAGGTGAAGATGATCGAGGGATCGACGCCGCTGCTCCGGTAGACGAATTTCATGTCGGCATTGGTGAAGACATGCCTAGTGCCGTCGCGGCCAATGCCGGTGGCGTCCAGCAGCACATCCTTGGTCTCGCCGCCGTTGGCACCCGCATTCATGCGCAGCGCACCGCCGACAGTGCCGGGGATGCCGAAGAAGAACTCCATGCCGCCGATATTTGCAGCCGCCGCCGTCTCGGCCACGCGCTTGTCGAGCGCAGCAGTGCCGGCGCTGACGATGTCGCCTTCGGCCCTGGTCTCGCCGAATGCGCGCGGCGCGAGGCGGATCACGACGCCCGGCATCCCGCCGTCGCGCACGATCAGGTTCGAGCCGACGCCGACGACATAAACCGGCAAATCCTGCGGCAGGCGCGCCAGGAAATAAGCGAGGTCGTCCTCGTCCGCCGGCGTGAACAGCACCTGCGCCGGTCCGCCGACGCGAAACCACGTCAGTTCCGCCAGCGACTGGTTCGCCAAGAGGCGCCCGCGCAAGTCCGGCATCGCGGCTTTCAGTTCGAGGGTGATGTCGGGGAAACCGGCCACGCTAGCCCAGCGCCTTCAATTCGCCGGGCAATGCGTAAGCCCATTGCGTGATGTTGCCGGCGCCGAGGCACACGACGAGATCGCCGGGCCTCGCAAGGCCGCGAACGATCTTCGCAAGCTCGCCGGCATTCGGCAGCGGGATCACATCGCGATGGCCGTGCGCGCGCAGGCCGAGCACGAAATGATCGCGGTCGATGCCCGGGATCGGCGCCTCGCCGGCCGGATAGACCTCGGCGACGACAACCGCGTCGGCATCGTTGAAGCAGGTGCAGAATTCCTCGAACAGCGACTGCAGGCGGGTGAAACGATGCGGCTGCACCACGGCGATGATCTTTCCGCTGTAGGACTCGCGCGCAGCTTTCAGCACCGCGGCGATCTCGACGGGATGGTGACCGTAATCGTCGATCACGATGACGCCGTTCCACTCGCCGGTCCGGGTGAAGCGCCGCTTCACGCCGCCGAAGCCAGCGATGGCCTTGCGGATCGCTTCGTCGGAAATGCCGAGCTCATGCGCGACCGCGATCGCCGCGGTGACGTTCGACGCATTGTGGCGACCCGGCATCGGCAGCACGATGTCCGATATCTCGTGCGTCACGTCGGTCTTGCGGTTGCGGAAGGCGACCTTGAACTTGGAGCCGCCGGGTATCGGCTGCAGGTCGACCAGTCGCGCATCGGCCTGCGGATTCTCACCATAGGTGATGATGCGGCGATCCTCGATGCGGCCGACGATCGTCTGCACCACGGGATGGTCGATGCACATCACCGCAAAGCCATAGAACGGCACGTTCTCGACGAAGGCGCGGAATGCGTCCTGCACCGCCTCGAAGGTCCCGAAGTGATCGAGATGCTCGGGGTCGACATTGGTGACGATGGCGACGTCCGTCGGCAGCTTCAGGAACGTGCCGTCGCTTTCGTCGGCTTCCACCACCATCCAGTCGCCGGCGCCGAGCCGCGCATTGGTGCCGTAGGCATTGATGATGCCGCCATTGATCACGGTCGGATCGAAATCGCCGGCATCGAGCAAGGCTGCAACCATTGAGGTGGTCGTGGTCTTGCCATGGGTGCCGGCGATCGCAACGCAGCTCTTCAGCCGCATCAATTCGGCGAGCATCTCGGCGCGGCGCACCACCGGAATGCGCTGCGCCCGGGCGGCCATCAATTCCGGATTATCGCGCTTGATCGCGGTCGAGACCACGACGACGTCGGCGCCGTTGACGTTCTCGGCCTTGTGGCCGACCGAAACCTTGACGCCCTTCTCGCGCAACCGCGCGACATTGCCGCTCTCGGAAGCATCAGAGCCCTGCACGGTGTAGCCGAGATTGCAGAGCACCTCGGCAATCCCGCTCATGCCGATGCCGCCGATCCCGATGAAGTGGATAGGTCCGATCTCGCGCGGCAGTCTCATGAGACAATCCTTCGATATTCTGCGCAGCCCGAGAGATTCAAATCGGCTCTGCAAATTACTGGATGCCCCGCTTTCGCGGGGCATGACAAGGGCAATTTCTGCAGAATCGCCTAAATTCCAGCCACTTTCACCACCAGATCGGCGAGTCGCTCCGCCGCGTCGAGCCGACCGGCGCCGCGCGCGGCGGACGCCATTGCCGTCAATTTCGCGGGTTCGCCCGCCAAAGCAGAGATTTCGGCCGCCACCCGATCCGGGGTGAACTCGGCCTGTGGAATCCGCAATGCGCCGCCGGCCTGCGACAGCACGCCGGCATTGGCGAACTGGTCCTGGTCGATCGCGCCGGGCAGCGGCACCAGGATCGAGGGCCGGCCGATCGCGGCGAGTTCGGCGACGGTGCCGGCACCGGAGCGCGAGATCACGAGATGGCTGGCGGCTAACCTTGCCGGCAGGTCGGTGAAGAACGGCGCGAGCTCGACATTGATCTTGAGGCGGTCATAGACCGCACGCACCCGCGCCATGTCCTCCTCCCGCACCTGCTGCGTGAGGATCAGGCGGCTCCACAGCGCCGGCTCGAGCTTTTCGATCGCACCGGGCACGATGTCGCTCATCACCCGCGCACCCTGGCTGCCGCCGACCACAAGCAGGCGCAGCGGGCCGTTCGGTTCCGGCGAGGCAAACGGTACCGCGGCGGCTGCGAGGACGGTGGGCCGCATCGGCGTGCCGACGGTGGTGGTCTTAGCGGCCAGTGCCGGATCGCGGTCGAGCACGCCGGGCAGCGATGTCGCGATCGCATTGACGCGGCTGGAGAGGAAGCGATTGGCGCGGCCGAGCACCGCGTTGGCGTCATGGATAATGCCGGGCACGCCGAGCAGGCGCGCGGCGAGCAGCGGCGGCACCGTGGGATAGCCGCCGAAGCCGACGACCGCGGCCGGCTTCAATCGGCGCACCAGATTGGCGGCAACCACGATGCCATAGCCCAGCGTGAACGCGGTGCGGGCGAGCGAGATCGGATTGCGTCCGCGCACCGTCTCGCTCGGCACCACATCGATATTGTCCTTGGAGAACAGTCCGCTGTAGCGCAGCGCGCGTGCGTCGGTCGCGAGCCGCACGCGCAGGCCACGTCTGTTCAGTTCCACGCCGAGCGCCTCGGCGGGGAACAAATGGCCGCCGGTGCCACCGGCCGCAAGCAGGATGAGGGGCGCGTTGTCCATATCGGAGCTTCTACTGGCATTTAGCCGTCATTGCGAGCGAAGCGAAGCAATCCATTTCGTCACTTGCGACACTATGGATTGCTTCGTCGCTTCGCTCCTCGCAATGACGGCGGAATGAGCTACGCGTAGCCCGGCGCTGCGCTGGCCGCGTTGGTCGATTCGATCTCGGTGCGTGGGCGCTGCCGGGTCAAGGCCAGCATCATGCCGACGCCGTAGGCGAGCGAGACGATCGACGAGCCGCCATAGGAGATGAACGGCAGCGTCATGCCCTTGGCCGGGATCAATTGCAGATTGACCGCCATGTTGATCGCAGCCTGCACGCCGAACAGGATCGCAAGTCCCGACGCCGCAAAGCGCGCGAACATGTCCTCGGTCGTGTAGGCGCGCGAGAGCGTGCGGATCACGACGAAGGCGAACAGCGCCAGCAGCGCAAGGCAAAGGATGATGCCGAACTCTTCCGCGGCGACCGCAAAGACGAAGTCAGTATGGCTGTCCGGCAGGCTGCGCTTTGCAATGCCCTCGCCCGGCCCGAGCCCGAACCAGCCGCCATTCCAGAACGCCTCCATCGCCATGTCGACCTGGAAGGTGTCGCCCGAGGCCGGATTCATGAAGCGCTTGATGCGGCCGGCGACGTGCGGAACGAACAGATAGGCGCTGAACAGGCCAAGGCCCGCGGCGCCCGCAAGCCCGGCGACCCAGATCATCCGCATGCCTGCGATGAAGAATAGCGCGCCCCACACCATCAGGATAAGCATGGTCTGGCCGAAATCGGGCTCCATCACCAAGAGCGAGACCAGCATCAACAGCAGCACCAGCGCCATCGAGGTCGCCGGCATCTCGGGGCGCCTGGTCGATTCCGCAAACAGCCAGGCCGCGAGGATGACGAAGGCCGGCTTTGCCGATTCGGAGGCCTGGATGTTGACGCCGACCAGCGTGATCCAGCGCCGCGAGCCCTTCACTTCCGGGCCGATCAGGAGGGTCATCACGATCAGCGCGATGCTGACAAAGAACACCACCATCGCGGCGCGCCGGATCTGGCGCGGCGACAGGAAAGAGACCGTGATCAGCACGATGAAGGACGGCAGCAGGAACATCACGTGCCGGCTGAAGAAATGGAACGGGTCGAGCCCGATCCGGGTCGCGACCGGCGGGCTCGCCGCCAGCGACAGGATGACACCGCCGAACATCAGCGCGATGACCGCCGCCAGCAGCGGCTTGTCGATGGTCCACCACCAGTCGGAGAACGGGGTGCGTTGATCACGGGCGAGCATGGGCGTCCCCAGAATGCCGAGGTAACGGCCATTGGTGGACGAGGATGGTTTCCGAAGGGTTAATGGATTGAGCAACTTTGGAGATAGAGCGAACCTCTCTCCCGTCGTCATGCCCGGCCTTGTGCCGGGCATCCACGTCTTTGCCGCCGCAACGAAGGGAAGACGTGGATGGCCGGGACAAGCCCGGCCATGACGGGCTACATCACCACCGGCTTGACGCCGGGCAGTGCCGTGACGAGGTCGCGGAAGGCGGCGCCGCGGATTTCGAAATTGCGGTACTGGTCGAAGGAGGCGCAGGCCGGCGACAGCAGGACGACCGCGTCAGTGAGGCCGGAGGCTTCCGCATCGCGCGCGGCGTTGGCGACTGCGACATCGAGCGTCTGCGAAATCTCGTGCGGCACGGCCTCGCCGAGCGTGCCGGCAAATTCCTGCGCCGCCTCGCCGATCAGATAGGCTTTGCGGATGCGCGGGAAATAACCGGTCAGGCTGGTGATGCCGCCGGCCTTCGGCTTGCCGCCCGCGATCCAGAAAATGTCAGTGAAAGACGACAGCGCATGCGCTGCCGCATCCGCATTGGTGCCCTTGGAGTCGTTGACGAACAGCACATTGCCGCGGCGGCCGACCTGCTCCATGCGGTGGGCGAGGCCGGGAAAGCTACGCAGGCCGTTCTGCAGCACATCCGTCGAGATGCCCATCGCCAGCGCGCAGGCCGACGCGCACGCCGCGTTCTGGGCATTGTGCAGGCCGCGGAGCGAGCCGATGCCGCCCAGCCGCGCGATCTCGCTGCGCGCGGCGCCGGACGCCAGCACGATGGTCTCGTGCTCGACATAGACGCCGTCGGGCAGCGGGTTCTTCACGGACACACGCACCACACGCTTGCCCGCCCGATCGAGGCGATCGGCGATGTTGCGGCAGAAGATGTCGTCGACGCCGACGATCGAGGTGCCACCCGGCTGCACGCCCGCGACCAGCCGCTCCTTGACCGCGGCGTAATTCTCCAGCGTGCCGTGGCGGTCGATGTGGTCCTCGCTGACATTGAGCAGGATACCGACGGACGGATCGAGCGAGGGTGTGAGGTCGATCTGGTAGGACGACATCTCGATCACATGCACGCGGCCCATCCGCGGCGGTTCCAGCGACAGGATCGCAGTGCCGATATTGCCGCCCATCTGGGTGTCGTAGCCGGCGACCTTCATCAGATGGGCGATCAGCGCTGTCGTGGTCGACTTGCCGTTGGTACCGGTGATGGCGACGAACGGCGCTTGCGGCGCGTGACGTTGGCGCTCGCGGCAGAACAGTTCGACATCGCCGATCACCTCGACGCCGGCCTGGCGTGCCAGCAGCACGCTCCAATGCGGCGCGGGATGGGTCAGCGGCGCGCCGGGGGTCAGGATCAGCGCGGCGAAATTCTCCCAGGAGACCGAGCGCAGGTCCGCGGTGACGAAGCCGGCCTGCGCGGCTTTGGCGACGTTGTCGGAGTTGTCGTCGCCGGCAATCACCTCCGCCCCACCCGCCTTCAGCGCATGGCAGCTCGCAAGCCCCGAACCGCCGAGGCCGAACACGGCGACCGTCTTGCCCGCGAAGGAGGTGACAGGGATCATCGCAGCTTCAACGTGGAGAGGCCGGCGAGCGCCAGCATCACGGCGATGATCCAGAAGCGGATCACGATCTGCGGCTCGGTCCAGCCCTTCTGCTCGAAATGATGGTGCAGCGGCGCCATCCGGAACACGCGCTTGCCGGTGAGCTTGAAGGAGGCCACCTGCACGATCACCGAAACCGCCTCCAGCACGAACAGGCCGCCGATCACCGCCAGCACGATCTCGTGCTTCACGGCGACCGCCGTTGCCCCGAGCATGCCGCCAAGCGCGAGCGAGCCGGTGTCACCCATGAAGATCGACGCCGGCGGCGCGTTGAACCACAGGAACCCGAGACCAGCGCCCAGCACGGCGCCGCAGAGCACTGCGAGCTCGCCGGTGCCGGCGACGTAGTTGATCTGCAGGTAATCGGAGAACACCGCATTGCCGGTGAGATAGGAAATCATGCCGAAGCTGGCGGCCGCGATCATCACCGGAACGATGGCGAGACCGTCGAGGCCGTCGGTCAGGTTCACCGCGTTGCCCGCGCCGACCATGACGAAGGCGCCGAAGATCACGAAGAACCAGCCGAAATTGAACACCACATCCTTGAAGAAGGGAATCGCGAGCGAGGTCGAGGACACGTCGCGCCCGAGCCGCACCAGCGCGTAACAGGCGGCGAGCGCGATGATCGCCTCGATCGCAAGGCGCAGCTTGCCGGCAAAGCCACTGTGGCTCTGCTTGGTGACTTTCAGATAATCGTCATAGAAGCCGACGAAGCCGAAACCCAGCGTCACCGCCAGCACGATCCAGACATAGGGATTGATCGGGTTGGCCCAGAGCAGCGTCGCCACCACCACGCCGGACAGGATCATCAGCCCGCCCATGGTTGGCGTGCCCTTCTTCGTAATCAAGTGCGATTGCGGACCGTCGGTGCGGATCGGCTGGCCCTTGCCCTGGCGCAGCCGCAAATGATCGATGATCCAGGGCCCGAACAGGAACACAAACAGCGCACCCGTCACCATCGCCCCGCCGGTGCGGAACGTGATGTAGCGGAACACGTTGAGCGCCCCCCTGAACACCCCGAAGCCGGGCACCGTGTTGGAAAGGTCGATCAGCCAATAAAACATTCAATATGCCTATACCGCTTCTTCATGCGCGGCTTTGCCGGGAAAGCGCTTTTCCAGCGCGTTGACGATCCGCTTCATCTTCGAACCCAGCGATCCCTTGACCATGATAGCGTCGCCGGGGCGGATGGCCGCGACCGCCTGGGTCTCCAGACTCGCCGAGCTATCGGCATAGCCTCCCCGCCTTCCCGTGGAAAGAGCGTCCCAGAGGTTGCGCATCAGCGGACCACAACAATAAACGAGGTCGATATTGTTGGCGTTGACAGCCTCAGCCAGACCGCGATGCAGCGCAGGGCCGGTCGGCCCGAGCTCGAGCATGTCGCCGAGCACCGCGATGCGGCGGCCCTGCGCACCCAGCTGCGCCTGCCCGAGCACGTTCAGCGCAGCCGCCATCGACGCCGGATTGGCATTATAGCTCTCGTCGATCAGCGTCGCCTCGCCAGCGCCGATCTCGAGGGTGCGCCGCGCACCACGACCCGCCGGAGCCTCGAGCTGCGACAGCGACAAGGCTGCACGCGCAAGATCCGCCCCGATCAGCGATGCGCCGGCGAGTACGGCGAGCGAGTTCATCGCCATATGGCGGCCGGGCATGCTGATCTTGTAGGTGACGTCGTGGCCGAGGATGTTGACATGTACGACGGAACAAGTCGCGTGCAGCGACACGTCGATAAGCCGCGCATCGGATTGCGTGTCCATGCCGAAGGCGACGATGCGTGAAATGCCGAGTTCCTTCGCGCGGGCTTCCAGCCTTCCAAATTGCGCATTGTCGCGGTTGAGCACCACGGCGCCATCGGGCTCAAGACCCAGAAAGATCTCCGCCTTGGCGTCCGCGATCTCTTCGATGCCGGAGAAGAACTCCAGATGCACCGGCTCCACGGTGGTCACGACGGCAACATGCGGCCGCACCAGCTTCACCAGCGGCGTGATCTCCCCGACATGGTTCATGCCGATCTCGAACACCGCAAACCGCGCCGACGCCGGACAGCGCGCCAGCGACAGCGGCACGCCCCAGTGATTGTTGAAGGAAGCAACCGAGGCATGCGTCTCGCCTTGCGCCGAGAGCACGTGCCGCAGCGCTTCCTTGGTCGAGGTCTTGCCGACCGAGCCGGTGACCGCGATGATCCTCGCGTTGAGCCGCGCGCGAGAGGCATCGGCAAGATCGACGAGACCCGCGAGCACGTCGTCGACGATCAAGAGCGGTGCATCGGCGGGGAACTTGTCGCGCTGCGCGCTTTCGACCACCGCGAGGGCGGCGCCCGCCTTCAATGCGGCCTCGACAAAATCGTGGCCGTCATGCACGTCGCCCTTGATGGCGAAATAGGCCTCGCTTGGCCGCAGGGTGCGGCTGTCGATGGAAAGGCCGGTGACGCCGGAGGGCAAGGTCCCTTGCGTTGCGGCGCGCATCGCATCCGCCATTGCCGCCGACGTCCACAGTGGTGTGCTCATGCGCCCCTCGCTTCCAGCGCCGCGGCCACGGCCTCATGATCGCTGAACGGCAGCGTCTTGTCGCCGATGATCTGCCCGACTTCATGCCCCTTGCCGGCGATCAGGAGCGCATCGCCCGGCTGCAATGCAGCTATGCCGGCCCTGATCGCTTCCGCGCGATCGCCGATTTCGCTCGCGCCCTTCGCGGCGGCGAGGATGGCAGCACGGATCGCCGCCGGATTCTCGCTGCGCGGGTTGTCGTCGGTGACAATGACGCTGTCGGCATTATCAGCGGCAATCGCGCCCATCAGTGGACGCTTGCCCGCGTCGCGGTCGCCGCCGGCGCCAAAAACGACGATCAGCTTGCGCTTCGCATAGGGCCGCAGCGCCTGCAGCGCCTTGGCGAGCGCGTCCGGCTTGTGCGCATAGTCGACGAAAATCGGCGCACCGTTGCGCTCACCGACACGTTCGAGCCGTCCCTTGGCGCCCTCGAGATGTTCGAGGTTTGCAAAGACGGCATCGGCATCGCTGCCGGTGCCGATCGCAAGGCCGGCGGCCACCAGCGCATTCTCGATCTGGAACTCGCCGACCAGCGGCAAATGGATAGCGCGCTTCCGGCCACGGTGTTCGATCGTCAGCTTCTGCGAAAAACCTTCGATCGAAGCGTCGAGCAGGCGAATGCCATCTCCGCCGTCGCCCTTGCGGCCAACCGTGATGGTCCTGAGCTTGCGCGTGCGCGCCGCATCGATCACCTCAGGCGAGCAATCATGATCAGCCGAAATCACGGCTGCCCCGTCGGGCATCACCAGATCACGGAACAGCCGCAGTTTCGCGTTGAGATAGTGCGCCACGTCGGGGTGATAATCCATGTGGTCGCGAGACAGATTGGTGAAGCCGCCGGCGGCAATGCGCACGCCTTCAAGCCGATATTGGTCGAGCCCGTGCGAGGACGCTTCGAATGCCAGATGCGTGACGCCATCGCGGGTGATCTCGTCGAGCTGGCGATGCAGCGCGATCGGATCAGGCGTGGTCAGCGAGCCGTAGACCGTGCGTTTCGGCGACACCAGGCCGATGGTGCCGATGCTCGCGGCATCGTGCCCCAGTCGCTGCCAGATCTGCCGCGTGAAAGCCGCCACCGATGTCTTGCCGCTGGTGCCGGTCACAGCTGCGATCGTCTCGGGCTGGCGCGGGAAGAACTTCGCCGCGGCCAGTGCCAATGCGCGGCGCGGATTTGCCGTCACGACCAAAGGCGCGCGCGGAGCGCCTTGCGGCCGATGATCGACGGCGACCGCGGCCGCGCCTGCGGCAATCGCGGCATCGATGAAGCGCACCCCATCGGTCTTGTAACCCGCGAGTGCGAAGAACAGATCGCCCGGCTTCACCGCGCGGCTATCAGCCGTCACCCCTCCGATCTCGATGGCTTCCGCCTGCGGATCGATCGTGGCATCAGCGCTGAAAAGGTCGCGAAGTCTCATGATCTTCCAGTCCGGCCGGCTGCTCGCACGCTTAGATCATGATCCTCGCGGAAACCCCGTATCCACGCTTCCGGATCATGCCCTGCCCCCACGCCTTACTGGGTTGTCCTCGATGCCGCAAGAATAAGGCGGTCGGACGGCGGCAGGTCGAACCGCGGCTCGAGCCCCAAAAGCGGCGCAATACGGGCGATCACCTTGCCGCCGGTCGGCACCGCGTTCCAGCCCGAGGTGATGAAACCATGGGTCTCCGGCAGCGCCTTCGGCTCATCCAGCATCACCAGAAGCTGGTACTTCGGATTATCGGCTGGGAGGATGGCGGTGAAGGAGTTCAGCACCTGTTTCTTGGAGTAGCGGCCATTGACCACCTTTTCCGCAGTGCCGGTCTTGCCGCCGATATAATAACCCTTCACGTCGGCCGACTTGGCGGTTCCGATCTCGGCATTGAGCCGCATCAGATACCGGATCTTGTCCGACGTCTCAGGCTTCACCACCCGCTTGGCGATCGCCTTGGCGTCTTCCTCCGAGCGCTTGAGGAAGGTCGGCGGGATCAGATTGCCGCCATTGACCATCGCATTGATGCCCATCACCGCCTGCAGCGGCGCAACCGCGATGCCGTGGCCGAAGGAGATGGTGATCGTGTTCAGTTCACCCCAGCGCTTCGGCACGATCGGCGATGCGCTCTCCGGCAATTCGGTGCGGAGACGGTCGAGCTGGCCGACCTTCTTCAGGAACGCCTTGTGCGCCTCGACTCCTTGCGCAAGCGCGATGCGCGCCGCGCCGACATTGGAGGAAAAGGTGAACACTTCCGACAGCGAGATCGCCCGGCCGAGCGGATGGGTGTCGTGGATCGCGAACTTGCCATAGTGCAGCGCGCCGCGCGCATCATACATGGTGTGGAGCGTGGCCTTGCCGGAATCCAGCGCCATCGCCAGCGTCAGCGTCTTAAAGGTCGAGCCCATCTCGAACACGCCCGTGGTCAGGCGGTTGATGCGATCGGGATCGTGCGCTTCCTTCGGATTGTTGGGATCGAAATCGGGCAGTGAGACCAGCGCGACGATCTCGCCGGTCCGAACATTGGAGACGAGGCCCGATGCCGCCTTGGCCTTGTACTTCTCCTTGGCCTTCAGGAGCTCGTCGCGCAGCGCATGCTCGACGCGCAGATCGATCGACAGTTCCACCGGCTTCTGCAAGCGGTCGGTGGCAAAGCCCGCGCGATGCAGATCGGCCAGACCGTTATTGTCCAGCCACTTCTCCATGCCGGCGATGCCCTGGTTGTCGATGTTCACGAGGCCGATCAAATGGGCAACGGTGGGGCCGGTCGGATAGATGCGCCTGTTCTCGCGCAGGAAGCCGATGCCGGGAACGCCGAGGCGATGGATATCCTGCTGCTGTTGCGGCGTGATCTCCCGCTTCAGCCAGACGAAACCTTTTCGCGACGACAGACGGTCGCGCACTTCGGCGGTGTCGAGATCAGGCAGCGTCGCGGTCAGAAGCTCGATCGCCTCGTCCTTGTCGATGATGCGGCGCGGCTCGCCAAACAGGCTCGGCGCTTTGACGTCGGTCGCGAGGATTGCGCCATTGCGGTCGATGATATCAGGGCGCGCGGTGGCGATCGCATCCTGCGAGGCGGTGCGGCGCGCGCCGTGGCTGTCGGCGCCCATCGCGAACATCACGAGCCGCCCGGCAATGATGGCGTAGACGGCGGCAAACGCGATGATCGCGAGACCGACCCGGGCGCGCGCCTTCGCGCTGCGGTCGACATTCCGCCCGTAGAGCAGGCCGCGGATCAGCCGCTGCCGCCACGGCTCGGCCGGCTTTGTGCTTGGCGCGCGGTCGGTCATTGCTGATCTCCCTGCTGCGCGGGATCTGGTACCGACCCGGTCACGCTCTCCTGGTCGGCGGCGGCCTCGATGGTGTTGATCATCGCGCCGATCGGGTCAGGCGCGCCCGGCCGCGCGAAGTTCGGCGGACGTTCGGGCAAGTTCTTCAACGAGTCATATTGATTGGCGATGAGCGGCTTCAACGCGAGATGACGCTCGGCCAATCCCTGCAGCCGAAGCGGCGAGTCGAGCTTGGCCCATTCGGCGCGCAGGGTCGCGATCGCATCGCGCTGCTCGCGGATTTCCGCATTCAGCCGCAGCACTCGCTCGGTACGGGCCGTCGATTCCATCTTGATGCGGTAGACATAGGCCGCACAGGCTACGAGGAAACCGATCACGAGGAAATGGAGGATGCGCATGCGCTAGCCTCCCCTCATCACGCGTTCGAGCGTCGGCCATGACGGCGGCTCACCCTCGGCATGCACTGGCGCTTCGGTGCGCTCGGCGGCGCGCAGTTTGGCCGACCGCGCGCGAGGATTGGCCGCGATCTCGTCCTCGGACGGCGTCAGCGGGCGCTTAGTCAAAATCTTCAAGCTCGGCGCCATCTGCGCCACTTCGGGCAGATGCCGCGAACCGCTGGAAACCTTGCCGCGCTCGCCGAAGAAATTCTTGACGATGCGGTCTTCCAGCGAATGGAACGAAACAACCACGAGCCGTCCGCCCGGCTTCAGCACACGCTCGGCGGCGGTGAGCCCACGCAGCAACTCATCGAGCTCTTCGTTGACGAAGATGCGCAGCGCCTGGAACGTCCGCGTCGCCGGATGGATCTCGTTCGGCTTGGAGCGGACGACCCTGGCGACGATGTCGGCCAGCGCTTGCGTCGTCTCGATCGGCGCTTCCTTGCGCGCGGCCACGATGGCGCGCGCTACGCCGCGCGAGTGCCGCTCCTCGCCGAAGAGATAGATGATGTCGGCAAGATCGCGCTCCGACGCGGTTGCGATCACGTCCGCCGCGGTCGGCCCCGCACGCCCCATCCGCATGTCGAGCGGGCCCGCCAGACGGAACGAGAAGCCGCGCACAGCCTGGTCGAGCTGCATCGAGGAGACGCCGATGTCCATCACCACGCCGTCGACGGCCTCCACACCTTGGGCGGCACAGATGTCGGCGAGATTGGAGAAGCGGTCCTCGACCAGCGTCAGCCGGCCTTCGGAGCGATCAACCAGATCGAAGCCGCCCGCGATCGCCGACCGGTCGCGATCGAGGCCGATGACGCGGGTTCCAGCCACGTCGAGAATCAGGCGGCTGTAGCCACCGGCGCCGAAGGTGGCATCGATATAGATGCCGCCGGTGCGCGGATTCAGCATGTCGACCGCCTCGCGGCCGAGCACGGAAATGTGCGGCGCAGCAGGCGTCATGCGCCGGCTCCGAATGTTGTCCGGCGTAGGGGATCGAAACTGGACACGGACCAGCCCATGGCGCCTCGAATAGTTACGCGTCACGCCGCGGTTCCGTCCGAGCAGCCGCGGCACGGAGCACGCGCCGGTTCCCATATCAGGTCGCAAATCCTGATTCCCGACTGGAGTTTGCTGGGCTGCCATGGGATTTCGCGCGCAAGCGGGCCTCGGCCGCCCCTCAAAAACCGGTTCGGCTATTCACCACTTAGTAACGGCACTTAGCGTTAAGAAAGCGTTGCCGAATCCTTCACGGTTTATTTTGCTTTTTAGTCACATGTGGAACTCGCTGATGCGCACCGTCCACAGGCGGACCTAAAATTCGCGGGATGGCGCCGATGTGATTGCACCCGCGACAGGGTAAAGGAATAGTAAATTGAAGGCTGTCCGGAAATTGCAGGACTGCCGTTTTGAATTTGAGATTTGGGATGTCGTCTGGTTCGTTCGCGTCTGCTGATTCGAAGCGTCAACGCGCCCTTCCCGTTCCGAGGGCCATCGCCGACATGAAGATTTTTACTCCGGACTCCTCGATCGTCTCCGACGTCATCCCTTCGGTGAATTTCGGCGAACGCGCCAACGACCGGCAGCCCGACATGATCGTGCTGCATTACACCGGCATGCCCGACGTCGAGGGCGCCATCGCCCAGCTCTGCACCGCCGGCACCGAGGTCTCCGCACATTACATTGTGCTGGAGGATGGCCGCATCGTGCAATGCGTGCCGGAGAGCAAGCGCGCCTGGCATGCCGGCGTCTCCTGCTGGGCCGGCGAAGAGGACATCAATTCCTGCTCGATCGGCATCGAGATCATCAACCGCGGCCATGACTGGGGCTATCCGGATTATCCGCTGCGCCAGATCGCAGCGGTGATCGCGCTGTGCCGCGGCATCATGCTCCGCCGCAACGTGCCTTCGTATCGCGTGCTCGCTCATTCCGACGTGGCGCCGGCGCGCAAGAAGGACCCCGGCGAAAAGTTCCCGTGGCATTCGCTGGCCAATTCCGGCGTCGGGCATTGGGTTCAGCCGGCGCCGATCGTACGCGGGGAGACGCTCCAGCTCGGCGCGATCAACGATAACGTCACCAACATGCAGCAGGCATTCGCCCGCTACGGCTACAACATCCCGACCAACGGCAAGTTCGACGGCCCCACCATGGAAGTCGTCACCGCCTTCCAGCGCCATTTCCGCCAGGAGCGCGTCGACGGCATCGTCGATCGCTCGACCATGACCACGTTGCATGCGCTGCTGGAGAGCCTGCCGCCGGAAGCAACCGCGACAGTGGTTGCGGAGAAGTAGGCAAGTCTCTCGTCATTGCGAGCGGAGCGAAGCAATCCATCTCGCCACTTGTTGAAGCATGGATTGCTTCGTCGCTACGCTCCTCGCAATGACGGAGGCCATCACCCCATCTCCGCGATGCGCCGCGCATAGAGCCGGCGCAGCGGCTCCAGTTGCGTCGCGGCGGTTGCCGCCCGATACGCTTGACGCGCGGCGTCGGTGCGGCCGAGGCGGCGCAGCAGATCGGCGCGGACAGCCGGCAGCAATTCGTAACCCTTGAGGCTGCCGCGCGCTTCCAGCGCGTCGATCAAATCGAGTGCGCGCGCCGGGCCGTCGACCATCGACACCGCCGCGGCATGGTTCAGCTCGATCACCGGTGAGGGGCTGATGCGGAGCAGCACTTCATAGAGGCCGGCGATCTGCGGCCAGTCGGTGTCATTATAACTCGGCGCGCGGGCATGCAGCGCCGCGATTGCGGCCTGCACCGTGTAGGATTGCGGCCGGCCGGGCATGCGCAGCGCTTCCTCCACCAATCGCAAACCTTCGGCGATCTGGCTGATGTTCCATAGCGAGCGATCCTGCTCCTCCAACAGCACGATGTCGCCGCCTGCGGTTTCGCGGCCGGCGCGGCGCGCGTCGTGCAGCAGCATCAATGCTAGCAGTCCCTTGATCTCGCCGCGGGCAGGCATCAGCGCATCGATCAGCCGCGCCAGCCGGATCGCCTCGCGCGCCAGATCCGGGCGCATCAGGTCCTCGCCGGAGGTCGCCACATAGCCTTCGGTGAAGACGAGATAGATCACCGCCAACACGCCGCGCAGCCTCGGCTCCAGCGCCTCGCGCTCCGGCACCTCATAGGGAATGCCGGCGAGGCGAATCTTCTGCTTCGCGCGCAAGAGCCGCTGCGCCATTGCGTCCTCGCTGACGAGGAAGGCGCGCGCGACCTGGGCCGTCGAGAGGCCGCAAACCGTGCGCAGCGTCAACGCGACCTGCACCTCGTCGGCAAATGACGGATGACAGCAGGTGAAGATCAACCGCAGCATGTCGTCGTCGAGCGTGGCATCGACGAGCTCGGAGGGAGCGGACGCGTTGAGCAGAAGTTCGTGCGTCAGCTCCTGCTGCTTGCCGCGGAAGACGGCGTTGCGGCGGATGCGATCGATCGCCTTGTTGCGGCCGACATTGACCAGCCACGCCCGTGGATTCTCCGGCAGCTCGCCCGCATACCAACGCTCCAGCGCCACCGCGAACGCCTCCTGCAGCGCGTCCTCCGCAAGATCGAAATCGCCGACGAGGCGGATCAGCGTCGCCAGCGCCCGGCTCGCCTCGTCGCGGAAGATCTTTTCGATCTGGGTTGGAGTCATACGGTGACGCCATTACCCCGGAGTGGCGGCGCTAGGCCATCACTTATCATACACCCAGATCGGCCTCACCTCGATCGCGCCGAGCCTCGCACTCGGGATGCGCGCGGCGATCGCGAGCGCCGTGTCGAGGTCCTTGGCTTCGATCAGATAGTAGCCGCCGAGTTGCTCGCGCGTCTCCGCGAACGGGCCATCCGTCGTCAGCGTCTTGCCGTCGCGCACGCGCACCGTGGTCGCGGTCGTCGTCGGCCGCAGCCGGTCGCCGGCCTTGAAATTGCCGCTCTGGATGATGGACTGGGTGAACTTGCCGTATTCCTCCATCATCTTCTGACTCGTTGCCGCGTCGAGTTTCGCGTACTCGACCTCATTCTGGTAGATCATCAACAGATACTGCATCGCGAAGTCTCCTTTTCATCGGCTGGATCGCCGACATCCAGTCGAGCGGGGCGGACGCAAAACGACATCTTCAGGATAGTTTATTTTAGTGAGGTTCCGCAGGCCGCTTTCGCCTTGACCTTGCGGCCACAAACCCCCATGCCTACTGGCGTCAGTCGGCCGGACGGCCGCTCCCGCAAGCGCCGAAAGGCCGCGGGGGAGGAAAGTCCGGGCTCCATCGACATGCGGTGCCGGATAACGTCCGGCGGGGGCAACCCCAGGGAAAGTGCCACAGAGAACGAACCGCCCGCCTTCGCCCTTCGGGGCTCCGGCGCGGCAAGGGTGAAAAGGTGCGGTAAGAGCGCACCGCGTTTCCGGCAACGGAGACGGCATGGCAAACCCCACCGGGAGCAAAACCGAATAGGGACGGCACCGCAGGCTGTTCGCGCAAGCGATAACGCTGCAGGGCGATGTCAGGCCCGCCGTCCGGGTAGGTTGCTCGAGGCCGTCTGCAAAGGCGGTCCCAGAGGAATGGCCGTCACGTACCATTCGCGAGAATGGTGCCCTACAGAACCCGGCTTACAGGCCGGCTGATGTTCTAAAGCGTTTTCAAGCGAAGTGGGTTTCCGGTTCGCGTGAAGAAAACGCCTCTTGGTGGACCAAATGAGGGGTTCGGCGCAACACGCCGGACCCCTCGCCATTTTTGGGGCGCCGTGAAATGACATCGCGAGTCACGGCCATGGTACCTACCGGGCACGTCGTGTAAACGTCGGGCCAATGACAATGAGAACAAGACGATGATGGGCGGATTCGCGCTGGCGGTGCTGTTTGTCGGCGCGTTGGCCGGGGGCTTCGTATCCGGCCTTGCCGGCTTCGGCACCGCGCTGATGGCGCTGGGGATCTGGCTCTACGTTGCGCCGCCTGCGGTTGCCGTGCCTTTGGTCCTGATCTGCTCGGTCGTCGGCCAGCTCACGACCCTGCCCTCGATCTGGCGCTCGATCGATTTCAGGCTGGTCTGGCCATTTGTGGTCGGCGGGCTGGCCGGCGTGCCGCTCGGCACGCTGCTGATTGCCCATGCCGATCCCAGCACCTTCAAGCTGACCATCGGCGTGTTTCTGCTGGTCTTTCCCACCGCGCTCTATTTTCAGCGCAGGCCAATGGCGATCAAGTTTGGCAGCAAGCCGTTCGACGGCGCCATCGGATTTGCCGGCGGCATCCTTGGCGGCCTCGCCGGCCTGTCCGGCCCACTTCCGATTCTTTGGGCCAGCGTGCGCGGCTGGACCAAGGAGCAGCGGCGCGGGATTTTCCAGACCTTCAACTTCACGGTGCTGGCGACGGCGCTGGTGCTTCAGGCATTCGCCGGCTTCGTCACAAAGCAAGTTCTCACGCTGGCTGTCGTGACCTTTCCGGCGACGGTGGCCGGCGCCTGGCTCGGCGCGCGAATCTATCATGCGCTGAGCGACCGGAATTTCACAAACATCGTGCTCGGGCTTTTGTTTCTCTCCGGCATCGGGCTGTTGTGGAGCGGAATTGCTCCGAGGTAGCGCGCGCATGGCTGCCATATGCACCGAGTAGATTGCTGTACGCGGGGCAGTGAACCCGCTATCCACGCCTATCATGTCCTCGTCCTCCTCGCGCGAACGTTTCGGCCTGTTGCTGGGCTTCATCGGCATGGCGATCTTCGGCGGCACGCTGCCGGCGACGCGGCTTGCCGTCGCGGAAATTGATCCGATTGCCCTGACCGCGATCCGCACCGCAGTCGCCGGTCTATGCTCGCTCGCGCTCCTGCTCGTGTTGCGGCGGCCGCTGCCGCGGCGGGCGCTATGGCCGCAGCTTGCGCTGGTGATGCTGTGCGTCGCCATCCTGTTTCCACTGCTGATGGCCGAGGGCATGCAGCGGGTTGATGCCTCCCATGGCGGCGTCGTGCTCGGCGTGCTGCCGATCGCGACCGCGCTGGTGGCGGTCGCCATCACCCACGAGCGGCCGCGGCCGTTGTTCTGGGTCGCCGCTGTCGTCGGCGCCGCGCTTGTGATCGCCTTTGCGCTGCGTGACGGCGGCGGCACGCTGTCGACGGGCGACCTCTTCCTGTTCGCCTCCGTTGCGGTTTCCGCCGTTGGCTATGCCTTCTCCGGACGGCTCACCGCGGAGATGCCGGGCTGGGAAGTCATCAGCTGGGTGCTTGTGATTGCGTTGCCGTTCGCGCTGCCGGCGGCGGCGCTGACGATGCCGGCCGATCCGATGCACATCTCGCTTAAACCCTGGCTTGGTCTGCTCTACGTCGCGCTGTTCTCGCAATGGATCGGCTTCTTCGCCTGGAATGCCGGCATGGCGATGGGCGGTATCGCGCGGGTGTCGCAGGTGCAATTGTTGCAGCCCTTCGTCACCTTCGTGCTCGCCTCGCTGT
This sequence comes from Bradyrhizobium sp. Ses1, assembly GCF_059512365.1. NCBI lineage: Bacteria > Pseudomonadati > Pseudomonadota > Alphaproteobacteria > Hyphomicrobiales > Nitrobacteraceae > Bradyrhizobium > Bradyrhizobium sp. Ses1. Next base: position 93,754 of record NZ_JCAMOQ010000010.1, on the reverse strand, counting down.
TCAATGGCGAGACGATCACTTGGCAAGTCGTGCTGTTCGCCGCCGCCGTGGTGGCGACGGTCGCGATCAGCGCGCGCACGCGGGGGCGAAAGGCTGTCGTTCCGGGGCGGCGCAAAGCGCCGAACTATGGTGCGCACTTGCGCACCTGAGAACCTCGAGATTCTCAGATGCGCAATTGCGCATCGTAGTTCGCGCTCACGCGCGCCCAGGAATGACGGCGACTACTCCGCCGCGGAGACCTCGTCGAACTCCATCGTCTGCCGCTCGAACAGGCTGCGATAGATGCCGCCCGGTCGCGCGGTCAGCGTGGCATGGGTGCCCTGCTCGACGATCTCGCCGCGATCGAACACCAGGATGCGGTCGAGGCCGCGCACCGTCGACAGCCGGTGCGCGATCACGATCGAGGTGCGGCCCTTCATCAGCCGCTCCATCGCCTCCTGGATCAACGCCTCCGATTCCGAATCCAGGCTCGAGGTCGCCTCGTCCAGGATCAGGATCGGCGCATCGGCGAGGAACGCACGCGCCAGCGCGACGCGCTGCCGCTCGCCACCGGACAGTTTGACGCCGCGCTCGCCGACCAGCGTGCCGTAGCCCTTCGGCAATCGCATGATGAAATCGTGCGCATTGGCAAGCCGCGCCGCGTGCTCGATCGCCGCCATGCTGGCGCCCGGCCGACCATAGGCGATGTTCTCGGCCAACGAACGGTGGAACAGGATCGGCTCCTGCTGCACGATCGCGATCTGGCTGCGCAACGATTGCTGCGTCGCGTGAGCGATATCCTGGCCGTCGATCAGAATTTGGCCGCCCGAGACGTCATAGAGCCGCTGCACCAGTTTCACGAACGTGGTCTTGCCCGAGCCGGACCTGCCGACCAGGCCGACACGCTCGCCGGCGCGGATATCGATCGACAGCGCGTCATAGAGCGGCGTGCGATGGCCGCCGTAGAGGAAGGTGACGTTGTCGAAGGTGATCCTTCCGCCCTGGACGTCGATCGTCTTTGCGTCAGGCGCATCGACGATGCCGAGCGGCTCGCCATGGATGGTGACGAGTTCCTCCATGTCGTTGACCGAACGCTGCAGGTTGTTGATGTGCATGCCGACGTCGCGCAAGTATGCGTGGATGACGTAATAGCTCGTCAGCACATAGGTGACGTCGCCCGGCGAGGCGCGGCCGGCGAGCCACAGCAGGATAGCGCCGCCGATCACCGACGCGCGAAAGCACAGGAGCACCGCGAGCTGCGCCATATTGGTTGCGTTGTAGCGCAGCCAGGTGCGCAGCACCCGCCTGCGCCAGCGGGCGATGACACCGGCAAGCCGCACATCCTCACGCGCTTCCGCGCCGAACGATTTCACCACCGCGTTGCAGGTGAGCGCGTCCGCCAGCGTGCCGCCGACCTTGGTGTCCCAGGCATTGGAGACGCGCGCGGCCGGTGCGATATAGTTCACCGAGAGCACGACGGTCATCACGACATAGATCACCGCGCCGACGCCGATCACGGCGCCGAGCACGGGCCAGTGCAATCCGAGCAGGATCATCGAGCCGACCAGCACCATCAGCGACGGCAACAACGCCATCAGAACGGTGTCGTTGAGCAGATCGATCGCCCACATGCCGCGGGTGACCTTGCGCACGGTCGAGCCGGCAAACGAATTGGCGTGCCAGTCGGTCGAGAACCGCTGCACCCGCGCGAACGCCTCGCGTGCCACGTCCGACATCGTCGTCAGCGTGAACGGCACGATCGCCTGCAATCCCATAAGCCGCAGGATGATCGACAACAGGCCGAGCGCGACGATGCCGCCGAATGCAACCATCGCCGCATGCCGCGCCGCCTGGTCCGCGGTGCCGAGCGTAAGCGCATCGACCAGATGGCCGGAATAGACCGGCATGAAAAGGTCGGCGACAGTGGCGCCGAGAAAGCCGACCAAGACGGTCGTGGCGCGATAGGGCTGCCTCAGCCAGTGGCGGAATACAAACGGGATCACGACGCGGATCGCGGCGGGACGTTTGCTAGTCGAAAGAGTCATGGCGCAATCCGGCCGCGCTCGTCGCGCAGGCGGCTCCATCTGAATTGACGCGCGACGGCGCAAAAGCGCGCGAGACGGACGTCTTTGAATGATCGGTAAGTTGTTGGAAGGCTTGGAGGACCGGGACGTCAGCCCCGATCAGAACCGGCGGTCAGTGGTGCGACCGAATACCCAGCACAAGCATCGAACGGGGGCGCGCGATCTGCGAATAAGCCAAAATCATGCAAATCTCCCCGGTTCGAGCGACGACGCGTTGCTTATAAATGCGTCACGCCTGATTTGCAAGATGACAAAGCCGTGAGCTGCGCCTTCGCGCTAATGCCCGCCGCCGCCAGGTGCCGCCGCCGACGGCTTGTTTAGGAGCAGCACGAGAAGACTGAGGCCGACATAGAACACCGTCAGCATGAAGAAGGCGTCGCCATAACCCATGACCGCGGCCTGGCGGTGCACGATCTGCGACAATTGCTTCAGCGCCATCATCGCGGAATCGCCCATGCCCTGCATGCGCTGGGTGAACATGTTGAGCGTCTCGACCGCCGTCGCATTGCCCCAATGCACCCGATCGTGCAGACGCGAAATGTGCAGGTCGGTGCGCTCGTTCAGCACCTGGTTGATGATGGCCAGTCCCACCGCGCCGCCGAGATTGCGCATCAGGTTGAACAGGCCGGAGGCATTCTTGACCAGATGCGGCGCCAGCGTGCCCAGCGCAATGTTGTTGGTCGGCACCATCGCGCACATCATGCCGATGCCGCGCAGGATCTGCGGCACCAAGAGTTCGTAGAAGTCATAGTCGCGCGTGATCCAGGTCATCTGCCAGGAGCCAAGCGCGAAGGTGACGAGGCCGAAGGCGATGATGTAGCGCAGATCGACCTTCTGCATCAGCTTCCCGACGACCGGCGCCATCAGGAACATCGTGATGCCGGAGACGAACATGGTCTCGCCGATCATCAGCGCGCTGTAGCCGCGGACCTCCGCGAGATAGCGCGGATAGATATAGGTCAGGCCGTAGAGGCCGATGCCGATGCAGAACTGCAGCACGCAGCCGATCGCGAAATTGCGGTTGCCAAACGTCCTGAGATCGACGATCGGCTCATCGACGCTGAATACCCGCCAGAAGAAAGCAATCGCTGAGACGAAGCATACCGCGGCGAAGATCGCGACCGACGTGTCCTGCAGCCACTCATATTGCGGTCCTTCCTCCAGCACATATTCGAGCGAGCCGAGGAAGCCCGCCATGAACAAGAGGCCCCACCAGTCGAAGCGCTCGAGCAATGCGAAATTCGGCTGGTCGAAGTCGATCAGCGCGAGCACGCCAAGCGTGATGCCGATGCCGGGCACGATGTTGATGAAGAACAGCCAGTGCCACGACATCAGGTCCGTGATGTAGCCGCCCACCGTGGGTCCCACGGTCGGCGCCAGCGTCGCCACCAGCCCGATGATCGGCGCGACGATGTGGAACTTCGAGCGCGGAAAGATCGTGTAGGCCGAAGCGAACACCGTCGGGATCATGCCGGCGCCGAGAAATCCCTGCAGGGCGCGCCAGAGGATCATTTGCTCGATCGAGGTGGCAAAACCGCACAGGAAGCTCGAGACGGTGAAGCCGAAGGCGGAGATCGCGAACAGCAGCCGCGTGCCGAGCGCGCGCGACAGGAAGCCGGACAACGGAATGGCGATGACCTCGGCGATCAGATAGGCAGTCTGCACCCAGGAGACTTCGGTCGAGCTCGCCGAGAGGCCGGCCTGGATGTCCGAGAGCGATGCGGAGACGATCTGGATGTCCAGGATCGACATGAACATCCCGAACACCATGATGACGAAGGCGACCACCCGCTTCGGCTCGATGCGCTCGCTGGCGGCCGCGGCATTCATCATGTTCGGCGAAGCGGTGGTGGCGTCGGCCATATCTGCTCACCTGCGCCCGGAGCGTTCTCCGGGCTCAAACTATCACTGCGGATGAATCATCATCGGTGCATCGAGATCGGCATCATTGTCGGCGTCGTGTGCGCCCTCGCTTGTATCCACGGTGGTGTAGACCGACATGCCTGCGCGCAGCAGGTTCTGTCGCGCGACACTCTTCGGCACGCGGATGCGGACCGGCAATCGCTGCACGATCTTGGTGAAATTGCCGGTGGCGTTGTCCGGCGGCAGCAGCGTGAACACCGAACCTGCGGCCGGTGAAATGCTGTCGACCACGCCCTTGAACTTGCGGTGGCCGTAGGCGTCGACCGAGATCGTCACCGGCTGGCCCGGGCGGACGCGCTTGAGCTGCGTCTCTTTATAATTGGCGTCGATGAAGACATCGTCGAGCGGCACCACATTGCCGAGCCGCTGGCCGACCTGGATGAAGTCGCCGACATTGACGAGACGGTTGGAGAAGGTGCCGTCGACCGGCGCGCGCACCGTGGCGAAATCGAGATCGCGCTCGGCCTTGGCGAGCTGGGTCTGCAGTTCGGCGAGCGTGGCGCGGGCCTCGTTCTGCTGCGCCTTGGTCACCTCGACATTGTCGCGCGCAGCGTCATAGGCGGCCTGCGCCGACTTCACCGCGGCAACGCCCTGGTCACGGTTTGCCTCCGAGACTTCGAAGGTGGCGCGCGAGGCAAAGCCCTTGGTGCTCAGCGCCTGCTGGCGGTCGAAATCGAGGCCGAAGCGCTTCAGGTTCGCTTCGGCGGAGGCGAGTTGTGCCTGCGCCTGCTCGACTGCGCTTTCCAACGCGGTGACCTGGCGGCCGATGCGCTCGATGGTCGCCTGCTGGGTGGCGATCCTGCTGCGCGCCGCGTCGACCGCGATCCGGTAGTCGCCGTCGTCGATCCGGAAGATCACTTCGCCGGCGCGAACGATCGCGTTGTCGGCAGGCAGGATCGCCGCCAGATGGCCGGAGACACGCGCGCCGAGCATGGAGTTGTTGGCGCGCACATAGGCGTCGTCGGTCGAGATGTAGAAGCGTCCGGCAACGAACCAGTAGACGCCGTAGCCGACGGCGGCGAGTGCGAGCAGGCCGAGCACACCCATCATGACGAATCTGCGCTTGGCGGGTTTTGGCGCGGCGGCTGGCGCTGCCGGCTGCTCCGGTGCTGGCGCGACCGGCGTTTCGGCAGGCCGGCGCTTGGCTTCTTCGGGAGCGGGGCCACGAAGCTGCTCTGCCGGCTGAGCTGATGTGTTGCGCACGGACTCGCCCTCGACCTCCGGCTCGGAGCGAACGACGCGTGCAGCCTGATCTCTCGCCGCGGCCATAGCCGGACTCCTCATTTACCCCGTCACGACGCAAGCGAGGCCCGGCGGCCGCTGCGGCATCGTGTCTTAACATCTATCATTGACCGAACGGTTCGGTCAAGTTACATTACTTTGGAGGAATCCTAAGGAGAAAATCGCTTCCGGACAGTAGCCCGGACGGAAATGTTCTCCGAGAGACTAAACCAATGGTTGCAGGCCGGACATCCCCGCTTCAGATCGTTGCCGAGGAGGACTCCTCCAAGCGGCGACAGATTCTCGACGGTGCCCGCAAGGTGTTCCTGGAATTGGGTTTCGACGGCGCCAGTATGGGCGAGATCGCCCGCGCCGCCGGGGTCTCCAAGGGCACGCTTTATGTCTACTTCGACGACAAGTGCCGGCTGTTCGAGGCGATCGTCGAGGAAGAGAAGATCGAGCAGAGCAAGGCGGCTTTCAATTTCGATCCGCAGCGCGACGTCGATACCACCCTGCCCGAATTCGGGCGGGCCTACATCGCCCTGCTGTGCCGGCCGGGCGGCGGCTCGGCGATCCGCACGGTGATGGCGATCGCCGAGCGGATGCCGGAGGTCGGCAGCCGATTTTACGAACAGGTGATCGCGAGCAACGTCAAACGCTTTGCGACCTATCTCGAAGCTCGCGCCGGGCACGGCGAGCTTGCGATCGACAATTTCGAGCTCGCTGCCTGGCAATTCATGCAGATGTGCCAGGCGACGCTGTTCCAGGCTTTCATCTTCCAGGCCAAGCCCTCGCCATCGCCCGAGCAGATCGCCACCGTCGTCGACAGCGCAACGCGCGTGTTCCTGGCGGCGTATCGGCCGAAGCCGGCGTAGCGGCGACGCCGGTTTTGCCCCTCATGGTGAGGAGCGCGTAGCGCGTCTCGAGACGATGCTTCGCATCGCTCGGAGAACCATGAGGCCCCGCTAGTGGCCTCGCCCTTCGAGACGGCCGCTGCGCGGCCTCCTCAGGGTGAGGAGATAGACTGGGATCACAACCCTCTCCATCGTCCCTGTTCGCAATCACCGAGAGCCGTCGTTCCGGGGCGATGCAAAGCATCGAGCCCGGAATCCATTTCGTCGCTTGCGCCTGTGGCCTGATGGATTCCGGGCTCGCGCTACGCGCGCCCAGGAATGACATCGGAGGTGCTCACGGCTTGAAGACGTAGCCCGGACCGATCGCCACGGCCTCCGGGATTGGCGGCAGGTCGGAGAACAGTTCGGGGTGATCCTTCATCACCTTCAGGATGTATTTCGGCTCGATATGCTTGTTGACGTCGAACGTCGCCTTGATGATGCCGAGCCGCGACAGACGGTCTTCGGCGCCAAAGAGCGCGCGATAATTGTTCGCTGACAGACGGCGGTCCGCCTGCTGGATGTTGAACTGCATCGCGGCTTCGGCGATTTCCTGCTTGAGGCCAGGGATCCAACGGGTTGCGACCTGCGCGGCCAGCTTCGGGTTCTTGCGCATCCACTGGTCGGCCTCGGAGACCGCAGCCAGGAATTTCTCGATGGTGTCGCCGTTGGCCTGCACCCATGGACGCAAGGCGACGTTGAAGCCGAGATAGGAGATGACGTCGCCGCCGCGGATGATCTCGACTGCACCCGGCACATCCTTGCCCGCCACGATCGGCCACGGATCCCAGCCGGAGAAGGCGTCGATGCCCTTGGCGAGCAGCGCGACGGTCATGTCCGGCGGCGGCGTGTTCACCAAGGTGACCTCCTCCGGCTTCAGGCCGGCCTTCTCCAGGATGCCAAGAATATAGAGGTGGTTGATCGTGCCGAAGGACGCCGCGATCTTCTTGCCCTTCAGGCTGGCAAGGTCGCCCTTGACGATCCCTGAGCCTTCGCGTGCGACGATCGCCATGGTCGCATCCGAGCCGGCCTTGGTTGCGTTGCCGCTGTAATTGCCGAGCGCAACGAGATCCATGCCGCGCAGCACCGCACCGATCATGGGCACGCCGACCTGCACGATCTCGCTCTCGCCGGCCTGCAGCGCGTTGAGGGCATCGACGCCTGTGGCGTAGGGCCGCGCGATGGTGACGTCGAGGCCGTATTTCTCGAAGAAGCCGCGCTCGAGCGCGATCGGCAATCCGATCTGGTCGATGCCGGTGACCATGCCGGCCTTCAGCTTGGTCAGCGTCTGCGCGCCCGACGGCGTGCAGAGCAGCGCGAACGCCATCGCGAGCAGCAATAATCGTTTCATTCTCCTACCCTCCCGGTTTTATCGGCCCCACCGCCGTCACCCAGTACGGCCGGGCGACGGCGTTGAGGTCCGTTCGTTTGACGCCACGCAGTTCAATGAAATGCTCATTAGTGCCCGAGACACGTCCATATTGCTGGAATGCGAGCACGTGGAAACGCTCGGGCGTGAATGGCAGCTCGATCTGCACATTGACCTTCTCGGACGTGCCGGCGAGCTCCGCCGAAATCTTGCCGGGCGCGGCCAGGGTCAGCCAAAGCTGAAAGCCGGCCCAGGCGGCGATGACGCCGAGCACGATGCGGCCCTTGGTCGAGCGGAAGGCTTGCGCGACGAGGCTCATGCGGCGCGCACCATCTGCAGCACGCGCGCGGAGAGCTGTTTGAACTTGTCGTCCTTGACCAGATCATCCCACACCCGCGGCCGCGGCAAATCGATCTCGATCTGGTCGAGGACGCGCCCCTTCGAAAGCACGACGACGCGGTTGGCAAGGAACACCGCCTCCGGCACGTCATGGGTGATGAACAGCACGGTCGGCTTGCGCTCCTGCCAGATCCGCGTCAGCTCCTCCTGCAAGGTCATGCGCGTCTGCGCGTCGACGCTGGCGAAGGGCTCGTCCATCAGCAGCACATCCGGATTGTTGGCGAGCGCGCGCACCACGCCGACGCGCTGCTGCATGCCGCCGGACAATTCATTGGGGTGGCGATGCGCCGCATGCGAGAGGCCGGCGAGCGCGAGATATTCGCGCGCGATGCGGTCGCGCTCGGCCTTCGGCACGCCGCGCATCTTCGGGCCGAAGCCGACATTGTCGAGCACGGTCTTCCAGGGAAACAGCGCAAACGACTGGAACACGACGCCGCGCTCCGGGCCCGGTCCCTTGACCGGCTTGCCGTCGAGCAGGATCTCGCCGCCGGTATAGGGAATGAAGCCGGCGATCATGTTGAGGATGGTGGTCTTGCCGCAACCGGACGGGCCGACGACGGAGACGAACTCGCCCTGCTCGACGTCGATCGAGACGTCGTGGACGGCGTTGACATGCGAGCCGGCATAGGGATCGAAATAGGTCTTTGCGAGGTTCTTGAGCGAAAGCGTCTTCATGATGTCACCAATCCCCAGCGCTGGCCGGTCGCGCGCTCGAGCGGCGCGAGGATCCAGGCGTCCACGATGTACCAGAGCAGTCCGAGAATGATCATGCCAAGCAGGATCTCGACGGTGGAGCCGGAACGGCGCGCATCGAACATCATGAAGCCGATACCGCTGGTGCCGACGATCATCTCGACCGCGATCAGCGCGCGCCAGCCATAGCCGAGGCCGTTGCGTAGGCCCGTAATGATGTTGGGCAGCGCGCCGGGCAGCGTCACCTCCCAGAGCACGCGCGCCGGCGAGGCGCCGAGACTGCGTGCGGCGCGCGCGAGATCGCGCGGCACCGATTCGACGCCGAGCACGGTGTTGAGCACGACCGGGAACAGCACGGTGTAGACAATGACGAAGGTCATCGTCGTGAGCCCGAAACCGAACCAGATCAGGAGGATCGGCAACCAGGCGATGTCGCCGATCGCTTGGAAGAACAACAGGATCGGCCAGCAGATGCGATGCGCCCAGCGGCTGGTGCCGATCAATACGCCCAAGGGAATCCCGAGCGCCATGCCGACGGCGGCGCCGGTGAACAGGCGGATCACGCTGTCGCCGAGATAATCCGGCAGGATGCCTTTGTAGGTCAGCGTGACGAAGGAGTTCACGACATCGACCGGGCCGGGGAAGAACACACGCGGAAAGATGCCGGCTGCGGCAACCGCGCTCCAGAGCGCCACCACCGGAATGAAGGGGATGATGGCCGCGAGCGCGGGCCAGCGCCGCGTCATCCGTGCGTAGCCGCTCCAGAATTGCAAGAGAACATTCATGCGCGCCTCACCATGCCCCAGCGCTCGATGGTCGCCCGCTCCAGCGGGACCAGCAGCAGACGGTCGATCAAGAGCCACAGCACGCCGATCACGATCATGCCGAACACGATGACCTCGGTGCGGTAGAAATCGCGGGCGACGAACAGCATGTAGCCGAGCCCGACATTGGTCGCGATCATCTCGGCCGCGATCAGGCCGCGCCAGGCAAAGCCGAGCCCGGTGCGAACGCCGGTGACGATGTTCGGCAGCGCGCCCGGCAGCAGCACTTCCGTCAGCAAGGCCCAGCGGCCGGCGCCGAGCGAGCTTGCGGCGTTACGCAGCGTGTGCGGGATGGTCTTGACACCGAGCAGCGTGTTGTAGGCGACGACGAAGAACACGGCGTTGAAGATCACGAAGACGATGGCGCCGAAGCCATAGCCGAACCAGAGCGTGGCGATCGGAATCCAGGCGATGCCGGCGAGCACGGAGAAGAAGCGGAACAGCGGCGTCAGGAACGCGGCAACCGTCGGGCTCACGCCCATCGCGATCCCGAGCGGTACGGCGGTGACGACGCCGATCAGCGTGCCGAGGCCGACGCGCAGCAGGCTCGCGCCGATATGGGCAAGCAGCGTGCCGTCGCGGATCGAATCCATCGCGGCCGTGCCGACCGCGCCAACAGAGGGGAAGACCCGCGGATTGATATCGAACAGCGGAACGACGATGGCCCAGATCGCAACCAGCGCAAGCAGCGGGGCAACGAACATCGCAGCCCCCGCGAGCGAATTGACGCTGCGCGCAAGCCACGGCGATCGCCGCTTCAGACTGCGCGTCACCTCCATGCCGCCTCCCCTGATATGATGCAGCCTTTGCCGGCCTTTATTGTCGTTTATCGCGTCCGTGCCGCCTTAGACACGCGACGCCATGCCTCATGTTGCGCAAATTGTGATGTCGCGCAATCGCCTATCCTGCGTAGATCACCCAGGCGGGAGCCGGACGCCCGGTAAACAACCAAAGGATGTGCGCAGCATCGGATCTCGGCGATCCCTGCACTGCCTCAGCGCGCTACCCTCACACAAGCGAGCAAAGGCTATTCGTCGGTGAATTCATCTTCTTCGTTGACCTTGGCCTTGCGGCTGAACCAGGAGGACTTCTTGCCGCCGAGCGAGCCCGTGACATTGGGGTCGCGCGAGGCATAGGGGTTGCGCGAATTGGCGCGCGCGGCGATCTGCTCGCCGGAGACGGCGGCGGGCTCGCAGATGACGCGGCGGCTGGCGCGGCGCATCAGGTCAACGTGAATGTGATCGTAGTGGAAGCGGTTGGAGCCCGGCGCCAGCACGGTGTTGAACTGCTGGCAGGCCCCGCCCTGGACGTCGCGCAGGAATCCCTGCTCTTCCGGCAGGCCGCGCCAGCCATCCTTCACCGAGATGCGGCGGCCGTCGGCGAGCGTGAAGCCGGCGATGTCGAGCGCATTGCCGAAGGCGTGCTCGGAAATATGCGCACTCGGATTGCCGTTCATGCCGCGGCAGGAATAGGCGGAAATCTGCTTGATCTCGACCACGCGCGCACCGAACCAGCGCGTCGCCGCGGGCTGCACGGAATCGGCAAGCCAGCGGTCGAGCGCGGAGACGATCGGACAGGCGAGCGTCGCGGTCGGTTTCAGCGTGACCGGGCCGACCGCGGTGACGGGATTGCCGCGCTCCGGGCCGAGCCGCGGCAACGGCCCGGCGGCGCCTTGCGACGGCGAATAAGGCCCGGGGGAATAAGGTGCGGAAGCGCGATCGCGCGGCGGATAGCCTTGCGGTGTGCCATAGGCCGGACCGCCCGGCGGCTCCGGGGAGCCCTCCGCCGGCAAATCGATGTCGTCCTGCTGCGGCGCGACGCCGGGAGCGCTCAGCGAGATCGGCCCGTTCGACGGCGCGCCGTAGCTCGGCTGGCTTGGCGTCGAGTTTGAATAATAAGGCGCCTGCTGCGGCCGCGGGGCCGGTTGCGGCGCGATCGGCCAGCGCGGCTGGCTCCGGCTCGAGCCAATATCGGCCGGCGGACGCAGATCGTCGGCAAAGCCAAAGCTCTGGCTGCCCTCACCGAGCGCAGCGACCTTAAGCGGGAATTGCGCACCGCACGCGCCGGGACCCGAGATCGGGTCGATGCGCACGAGGTCCGGCCCTTCCTTCACCGCTCCGGATTTCAGGCAAGCGACTTCGGCCTCGGCCCGCCAGGGTTCGCGCTCGGCCTGGAAGAAACCGCGACCGCAACCTACCAGCGAAACAAGGACGACGGAGCCGACGAGATACAAACGAACTCCACGCGTCATGCGCGGCAGATTCGGCGAATTTATTTAAGGACTCTTCAACGCGTTGTTTTTACACATCTTTAACCATACGGCCGCCGGCCCGGGACGCCTCAGGCAGGACGGACAGCATCGCTGGCTTTTTCGGCCGGGAACGGTTTGGTAAATTTCTGCGTTCTATGCGGGCAGGCGCAAACGCTGGGAGCGTTCTCGATGGCTATGAGTCTTCTCGTCAGCCGGCTGAGTGTCGTCGCCGCCTATGTTGCGCTCGCCTTTGTCGGCGCGATCGTGCTTGGCCTGCTATAGGCTTTCCCTGGAAACCTGGATTGGACTTGCGCCCGGCGGCTCTCCCGCCGGGCGCCAGCTTGATTGCTACCAGCTATAACGCACGACGCCCTTGCCGGCGTAGGAGCGCGTAACGTCGGAGAACTCGCCCTCGAAGGTCGCGGCTGCCGACCAGCCGTTCATCCAGTTCAATTCGGCAGACGCGGTGGTGAGCGCGGCATCATGCGCTAGCGCCGCGCCGCCTACGACAAAGGACGCGCCGGGCAGCGTCTGGAAGGTCGCTGCGACATTGCGATCGGTGTTGAAATCATGCGCCCAGGCAACGCGGCCGCGCAAGGTGAGCACCGCATCCGGTATCGCGAAGGACTTGTCGGTTCGCACGCCCAATTCGCTGCGCGGCGCGGTGACGGTCTTGGCGCCGTAGGCCAAGGCGAACGCACCGACGCCGGCCACGACCTGTTCCGTATAGGCCGGCAGATCGAACGTCGTGAACTGTGCGGCGGCATAGGGCGTGACCGCTCCGATCCACGGCGTCAGCAGCCGATAGCCGCCCTCGATGCGGCCCGAATAGGCATTGGCGTTGAACTCAGCGTGCAATCGATGGAGGCCGGCGCCGATCACGGTGCGATCGGTCGTGATGTCCTGCCAGCCATAGGCGAGCGCGCCCAGGACATAGGCCGCACCGACATCGTGGCGCGCGAAGACGCCAGCCTGAAACAGGTCGGAGCGACCGCTGCCGAGCGAATTGGCGACCGAGAAATTGGTGCCACCGCCGGCGAGCGTGAAGCCTACAAGCGTGTTCGGCGCGATCCGGTAGTCGGCGCCGACAGCCGCGCCGTAGATGCGGCTGGACGTGTTGTTCGATCCAAGCGCGGCGTTGCCGTCGGTCGTCTGCGAGCCGCCGAAGCCGGACGCCCAGACACTCCAGCGTTGCAGGGCCTGCACCGGCGGCGGCGCCTTCCGATACACGGCGGTATAGGCATCGCGTTCGGCGTGCGATCGCGGCTTCCGCGCCGACGCATAGGCGTTGGCGCTCTCGGAATCATCATCGGCGAACTGCGCGGCGCCGGGCGATGGAGATACCTTGTCGCCACGTCCGGCGATGGTGGGATCTGTCATGATCCCCATGAACATGTTCATCGCGTTGAAGGTGGTCTGCTGCGAGCCGGTCGACGTCTCGCCTGAGGCCTGCGTCAACCCAGCCGGCGTCAGGCCGCCGAAAGCGACGGGGATGCTGCCGCCGGCGTTGAAGAAGCCGGTCAGCACGTTCGCCAGCCTGGCCTGATTGATGTTGAGGCCGGAGTTGGGCGCAAAGTTGAGCGCAAGGTCCAGATAGACGTTGTTGGCGTCATAGTTCAGGCCGCCGCTGACCGAAGGCAGGTTCGTCGCGACTGATGAAGCAAAGGTGCCGCTGACGCCGCCGCTCGCGTTCAGGATGGTGTAGTGCTTCTGCAGGGACGCACCGAGCAAGGACACGTTCACAGCCGCGCCGCCCGGCGTTGCGGTGCCGGTGACGTTGGTTCGACTGGCGCCTGTGCCGTCGACCTGCACCAGATAGGTCGAGGCCGCCGTGAAGCTGAGATTGCCCTGCACCGTGAGCGTGCCTGACGTCGTGGTCCCGGGCGCGAGGACACCGCCGCTGACCGCGGTGTTGCCGACACTGCCGATGCCGCCGAGCGTACCGCCATTATTGACCGTCACGTCGCTGGCCAGCGCGCCGTTCACGAGCAAGGTGGCGCCGGCGAACACGCCGGTGCCGTTCTGATAGGTCTGTGCGTCGGTGATGGTCCACCTGCCGCCCTGCACGTTCAACGCCTGGAAGTTGATGACGTTCGACAGCGTGCCCGAGCCCGGGCCGAACAGGTTGATGGTGTTGGTGCCGACGCCGCCGTCGATCCGGCCGACGATGCTGGAACCGCCATACAGATTGAGCGTGTCGTTGCCGCCTTCCATGCTGATGGCACGGCCGGAATTGCCGATGATCACGCCGTAGTTGGAGAGAACGTCATCGCCCTCGCCGGTCTGGATCGCCGCGCCGTCGCCGCGAATGAAGCGGGTCGAGCCGGTGCCGGTATAGGTCACGCCATTGAGCGTGCCGACCGAACCGGGATCGGGATTGCCGTTCTGCAGCAGCGTCGTTCCGTTCGGGTCCGGGATCGTGCCATTGCCGATGATGGTGCCGTAGTTGACGATGGTGTCCTTGTCGGCGGCGGTACCGGTCTTGTTCTCGGAACGGATTGCATAGCTGTTGTTGCCGACAATTATGCCGCCGGCATAGTTGATCAGATCAAGTGCGGCCGATCCGCTGCGCGAACCACCGGGATTGGAATCATTGTTGACGACGATACCCGCAGCGGCCCCCGAAATGGTGCCATAGTTGCGGATCGTGCCGCCGCCGATCGCAAGGCCTTCGCTGTTGTTGAAGCGGAGGCCATCATCCGCGCCTTTCGCGCCCGTGCCCTGGATGGTGCCGTAGTTCGTCAACGTGAGCGCGAAGTCGACATCGATGCCGTCGCCGTCGCCGCGCGCCGACGTGGTATCGATCGCGCCCGTGATGGTACCGTAGTTGGTGACGACAGCATTGCCGCCGGACCCGACGCCCGAGCCGTCGCGGCCGATGATGGTGGCTCCGGCCTCGTTGTAGACTGTGATGTTACTGCCGACGTCGCCAGCGGTGCCACTCTTGGCGCCCGAGATCAGGCCGCCCGCGTAGTTGTAGACGGTGCCGCTATGCCCGAGCTGCAGGTCGATGCCGTCGGCGCCGGGACGGTCCGTCGGCTCTGGCGCCGAATTGGCGACGATCTGGCCGTAATTATAGACCGTGAAGTTCTGGCCCGGCCGCATCGCGTCGGCATTATCGGAAGTGATAAGGCCGCTGGCACGGTTGGTGATGGTGACCGTCGCAGCGCTCGAGGTCAGGTTGTCGAAGTCGAGCGCCTGGCCGGTCGCCGACTTGATGGTGCCGGCGTTGTCGATCGAGAACGATGCCCTCGTGCTCGAATTGGTGCTGCCGGAGCCGTTGATCTGGATGGCATCGTCAACCGACTGGATGATCGCACCGGCATTGTTGACGATCGCGAGCGAGGCGACGTTGTCGAGGTTGGTATTCGCGCGAATCGCGCGGGCGGAGCCGTCGATCAATCCGGAATTGGTGATGGTGGTGGTGCCCGCACCGATCCGCATCACGTCATTGCCGAGCGCCTTGAGCGTGCCGCCGGCTTCGTTCGTGATCGAGAACACCGCCGTATTCGAGGTGACCGAGTTGAAGTCGAACACACGACCGTTGTTCGTCGACTGGATGGTCCCGAAATTGTCGACCTTGACCGTTCCGCTGGTGAGACCGCTCTGGATCCGGAACGCATCGTTGGACGATGTGAACAGCGCATCCTTGTTGTTGATCAGCGTGAAGTTGCCACTGATCGCGCTGTTGGAGGTATCGATGCCGCGCGACGTCGCGGAAATCGTGCCGTCGTTGGTGATGACCACGCCGGGCGAAGCAAGCCCGGTGGTCCATGTGATCGCCGTCCCGATGACCGAGAGCGTGCTTCCATCCGCGACAAAACCGGTATCGGTATTCGAGACCGTCTTCGCGGTCGCCGGATCGTCCGGTGGCACACTGAAGCTTGCAGCTAAGGCAGAACCAAACGCGATAGACGACGCAGCAACAACCAATGCGAGCTTGCTCGCATGGCTCAACAATTCAACTTTCACCACCAGTCCCCTGAAACCTGCAGTGCGCGGCAATCTGGAGTCCGCATGTAACAGTTTGATAACAACGCATTTGCGTGTAAGACATGCGTGGGCACTTGTGATATAATTACAACGAGCGAAGATCTGACTTGTCTTCAAAGCCTGAACGACCCGGCGTCGCCGACCAGACGTTGCAGCGCGCCGCGTTGGCGCTGCAGATGCAGCGGCCCGACGAGGCCGAGAGATTGGCGGCAGCGGTGTTCAAGGCGAACCGCGGCAACGTGGCGGCCGCGGCGCTGCTTGGCCGCGCGCTGATGCTACAGAACCGCTTCGATGAGGCGATCACTCCGCTGCAGAAGGCCTCGCGTCGCGGCGACGACCCCGCAGCCGAGACCCTGCTTGCGGCGGCGTTTGCGGCCACCGGCCGGCGCGACGACGCGCTTGCTCTCCTGCGCAAAGCGATCACGCGACGGCCTGCCTTCCCGCCGGCTTTCCTTGAATATGCCGGCCAGCTCGCATCGGGCGGAAAGATCGACGAGGCGATCGCCGCGCTCCAACAGGGTCTTGCGCTCGCGCCTGGAATCGTCGAGCTGCAACTTCGTTTGGCAACCCTTTACATCGGCCGCAACAAGCGTGCCGAGGCGCGCGCGTTGCTGCAGCAGTCGGCAGCTGCCGCGCCTGCGCGCCCCGACGTGCTGGCCGAACTCGCCCGCGTGATGGTGCTGGACGGCGACTACGCCGCGGCCGTCGATGTCTTCCGCCGCGCGTTCGCGCTGCGCCCGGATGATACGCTAACGCGCGCCAACCTCGGCATCTGCCTGATGGAGATGAATGAACGCGCCGCCGGCGAGGCAAGCCTGCGCGAAGCCGCACGCGGCAGGCCGGACATGACCGGTCGGGCGATCATGTCGCTCGCCGCCGCCTCGCACGGCCGCTTCTTCCTGCGCCCCAGCGCCGCGGCGAAATTCTTGACCGGCTAGCGCCTGTACGGACAAATCCGGTTCTGCGCGTCAGAAACTCACCAATCGCACCATCGCTTGCTTGCGGCGTATGACCGATGAAACGATTGGTCCGAGCAAATGAAATACTTCAGCAACAGCATTTGTGCAAAAAGCAATAAAATCGGGAGCTCGGCGACAACTGCGGATATGCCGAGACGCTTTACGATGTGACGGCAGCGTTGGGGCGATATCTCGTCCAGATAGCCGCAATCAGCGATGAGGCAGGTTTTCTGTGAGCAGCTTACGAAACATCATCGACGTTCATTCGCATCCCATTCTGCCCATTGGCAAAAAATTACCCGTCGGCTCGCCAGAAAAGATGCCTCAGTGGTCGGTCGAACGCGCGCTATCTTTTATGCAGGAACACGGCATAGCCGCTTGCATTCTCTCAGTCCCGGATGCGGCCAACTACGCAACGGGCAAAGATGGGCGTGATATCTCGAGACGAATAAACGAAACCTTGGCAGACATTGTCTCGCGACATCCAAGCAGATTCGGAGCGCTCGCCACCATACCCGGCTTGGATGCTGAAGCAGCGTTGGCCGAGATTGAGTATGCGCTAGATGCACTGGAAATGGACGGTGTCGCGACGTCAACGAGCATCAATGACGTGTATCTCGGCGACCGGCTATTTGATCCTTGGTTCGCAGAGTTGGATCGGCGGGGCGCAACCCTGTTTGCGCACCCCACGTTCACGAAGGCGTCACAGCCGGTGCTGAATGGCTTGAACCCTAGCGTGCTTGAATTTGTGTTTGATACCACGCGCATGGTCACGAACTTGGTCGTTACCGGCACCAAGAAACGCTTCTCAGACGTCAAAATCATTGCGACACACGGCGGCGGCACAATTCCATTTCTCGCATCAAGGATTCAGGTACTTGAACACACGTTTGGAGTAGGACCCGGACTGCTTGAACTTTCCCCACAGGATGTGAACGACGGTCTTGCCTCATTCTACTATGACTTAACGGGCGCTACGTCCGAGGCTCAATTATCAGCGATTCTAAAGCTCGTTCCGGTCTCTCAATTGTTAATTGGCCTTGATTTTCCTCTGATGCCGCGGTCCAGCTTTGCGCCGGCGCTCGATGACATAGCCGGATATCCACAGTTCGACGCAGATGATTTGCAGAGTCTTTGTTTCGGCAATGCCGGACGATTGTATCCAGCCTTAAGGGCGCGGGTGGAGCGACAACGTTAGCGCGAAGCGAGCCTGCGAAGCATGCGCGGCAGGCCGGAGATGACAGACCGCGCGATCATGTCGCTCGCCGCCCCCTCGCGCGGCCGCTTGTTCCTGCGCCCCAGCGCCGCGGCGAAGTTTTTGACCGGCTAATCCGGGAAGCCTGCTGAGCCGAACCAGACCTGTTGCGTGCTCAGTGCAGCGGCGCGATCACACGAACGGGGCGCTCAAACCCAGCCCAGTTCCTTCAGCGCCAAGCCTGAATGCCATATCTTCGTCATATGGCTGATCTTGTCGCCAGTAAATTGCATCACGTAGACGTAGTCCGAATTCGTCTTTTTGCCGGTCGGCTCACATGGACCACCGGGACCGGTATGGGTGCCCGAAAAGACGGCATAGGCTGCGACGTTGTTCCGTTCGGTGTCGGTGGCGAAGGATTTCACCTGATAGCTGCCGTCCGGCAAGGTGGTCATTACCCCCTTCATCCAGTCAGTATATTCCGCAAGAGTCTTGATACCGGCAAGCGGTTCGGCCTGAGCGGCGAAAGTCGCATCTGGAGCACAGTAGATCTTGCAGATCTCCCAACCCTTTCCAGTTTCGCAAGCGGCAAAGAAATCCTTGGCAATTGCCGTGATGGACACCATGACTGCTTCCCCTGTGTGCTTGGATGGATGTCTCTTGTTTGGCACTTCGGCCGTTGCTGGCCGCGAACGAATCGAAGTCGATCAGCGTTTCGCGACTTTGTCGTACGTTGCAATGATGCGCTTTAAATCGTCATATTCGTTGCATTGTATCAGGCAGATTCGTTCCAGAGCCGCGAGATGCTCCTTGGCTTTGGCAGCATCGCCTTGGGTCAGGTAGGCTTCACCCAAATGTTCATGTGCGCTGCGGTGCCGGGGATTTAAC
This sequence comes from Bradyrhizobium sp. Ses1, assembly GCF_059512365.1. Taxonomy (NCBI): domain Bacteria; kingdom Pseudomonadati; phylum Pseudomonadota; class Alphaproteobacteria; order Hyphomicrobiales; family Nitrobacteraceae; genus Bradyrhizobium; species Bradyrhizobium sp. Ses1. Next base: position 75,083 of record NZ_JCAMOQ010000010.1, on the reverse strand, counting down.
GCCAGAGCCTGCTGATAATGCCGGATTGCCGGATCGAACTGCCGCAGGCGCCGATAGGCGTAACCAAGGTAGTTCTGAATGTCGGCATTGCGGTCATCACGGAGCGCAGCGGATGTAAGCGCCTTGATTGCTTCATCCCATTCGCCCGCGACGATCGCTCGTTTCCCCGCCGCGAAATCCGGATCGAGCACCGCCCAATCCGCGGTCTCCACCATCGATCCCATCGTCGAGCAGATCGGCCAGGCGTCGACTGCAATCGCCGCGTCGGAACGGACCGCGTCTCCGCGGACGGCCGCGACCTGATCGTGGCGACCGGATGCGGTCAGGATGTACGCCGCCGCCACTGCGGTCATCACGCCCATCACGGCGGCGATTAGGATTGATCGCATCATGGTCATCATGCCGGTTAGCCGGTTGCCGCACATCTGTGCGCGGCAACCGTCCCATTCACTGCTGCATCAACGATGCCTTGGCCTCGCTGATCTCCAGCCGATCCGTGTCCGCGTCTTTCGTCATCTCGGCAAGCTTGCGGTAATACCGCGCGGCTTTCTCCGGCTGATTTATGGCCTTCGCCGCGGTGGCTGCACCGTACAAGCCGCGCAGCCGATTGGGCGCCGACACCAGCGACGTCTCGTACTCCGTCAGCGCTGCTCCCGGTTGCTGCTGTTGAAGCAGCAGGTCGCCCAACAATTCCCGCATCGGATACAGTCGGTTCTCCATCGCGATGTGCTTTTCGCTGTCATCCTCCAGGTCCGCCGCCGTTCGCATCAGCTTCAGCGACATCTCCTTCTCGCCCTTGGCCTGCGCAAGCCAAGCCGATGCCGCCAACATCTGGATTTCGACTTGGCCCGCCCAATAGGACTGACTTGCGTTGTCCAGCGCAGCGTGAAGCTCCTTAAGTTTGGCGACATCGCGCTCGGCGGCGGCAAGTTCGCCGCTGCGGGCCGATCCCATGGCGCGGGCAAAATAGGTGATGGCCTCGGCCTGTGGAAATTGGCTGCCTCTCGGCTCGAGCGCTGCCGCTTCCGTCCATGCCTGACGTTCCAACGCAAAACGCGCCGGCACCGCCGCAAGAGCGGTATAGCTGGCGAGATAGTCAAACCCGAGCTTCTTTATCGCATTACTCTCGTCGCGTAGCTGCTTCGCTGGTCCCTCCTGTCCCATCTGCAGCAGGGCGTACTCCATGAAATCCAGATGGTGCGGCTGACCTGGATGTGCCGCCCCAGGCCAGAGCTTGGCGGCTTGCGCTTCGGCGAGCGCGAGCGATTTCGTGTTCGATGCGACCGATTGTGTCCACATCCCGAGCATGGAATAGGTGTGCGAAGGCATGTGCTGGGCGTGCTGAGACGCGGGGGCGACCTCGGCATATCTGTTGGCGGCATCAAGACCGCGCTGCGCAAGCGTCGGATAATCGTAGGTGTGGATCAGGTAGTGCAGCACGCCCGGATGCTCCGGCAGCTTCGCCTCGACCTTTTCGAGGATCGTGCCGGCCTTGAGCTGATTGGCAAAGGTCTTGTCGCTGTGCAGGGCCGTCTCGTTGAGGGCGAGCGCATAAAAAACGGCCGCCTCCGGATCATCCGGATATTTCTGCATCAGCGCTTCCATCGCCTTTTCGTAGGCAAGCCCGCGCTTGGTTTGATCGACTTTGTCAAAGTCCTTGTAGTAAACCTCGATCGCGTTGAGCCAGTCGCGCTCGCGCTCGGTCTTGGCACCGATCGCCTTGCCCTTCTCCACCGCCTCCCATCCATTCTTCAAAGCGGCGGCGGTGAGCGGCAGGATCAATGGGTTGGGACGGCTGCTTATGGCGATGCCCCAGTACGCAATGGCACATTGCGTATCGGCGGTCGCCGCTTCGGTGAAAACCTGGATGCTGTCCGGATAAAAGAATGAATGCACCATCGCCAGGCCGCGATCGAATTTCTCTTGCGCCTGCGGCGTACACGAGGTCTCGAAGTGCACGCGGCCAAGTCCTTGCGCCCAGGCCGCGGTGGCGAAGGTGCTTGCCAACAGCGCTGTGACGAACGTTCCCAAATTCGGTCTCATGGCGCTCTCTCCTTTGGGTCGAAATGGCAGTTTCAGCGCAATCACCGCCGCGCGGTCGTGCGCAGTGCAAATGCTCAGTGAGAGACCGGCATAAAAGGATTGTCGGTTTTAGGAGCGTGCGATGCCTGCCGACAGCATCTTTCGCTGCCCATTCGGCTCTAACGGAGACGTCGGCAAATCCCGTCTCGAAAGGCAGCTCTAGGAAAGGAGGGTACACGATCTCGCGCCCAGCCAAAAGAGGTTGCATGTCGTGCCGGGCGCGGCCTATTCGGCCGAACTGATAGCCGAAACGTCCATTGGGGCTCAAAAGGCGAAGCGGGCGGGCGCGTCTAACGAGCACAGTCTCTGATGTCGTGCATTCAGAAAATCGCAGCGTTCACTTTCGGAGTAAGCTTGATGATCCTGGCTGCCGGTCTGAGCGAGCTGGGCCTGTAGCACGACCGTCGCCTGCGAGTGGCTCACGATCGGGCGACGAAGATGAGCTTCAAGACATCCATCGAGTTCAACCGAAGGAGTTAGCATGTCCCCGCTCACCTCGCAGATCCTCTCACGGCGCGGCTTCTGCGTATGCTGTGCCGTCGCCGCCGGCTTCGCCACCAGTCGTGGTTGGTTGAGGCCCGCCGAAGCCTTCGCGGAGGCGCGCAACATCGTCGATACGATCCGTGACGCAGCCGCGACGATGCCCATCGAGGTCCACAAGCTGCGCGGCAATGTGACGGTCATCGAAGGCTCCGGCGGCAATATCGCCGTTCTCACCGGCGAGGACGGCAAGCTGTTCGTCGATGCCGGCATTACCGCGACGCGACCGCGCATCCTGGAGGCTGTCAACAGCCTAAGCCGCGATCCGATCAAGCACCTGATCAACACCCACTGGCACTTCGACCACACCGACGGCAATCAGTGGCTCAACGAGGAAGGGGCCGCCATCCTGGCTCACGAGAACACACACAAACATCTGCTGTCCACTCAGAGGGTGGAGGATTGGGACTACACGTTTCCTTCTCCGCCCTTGGCCGCGGTGCCGACCGAGGTGTTCTCTTCGGAAAAGCGCATCAGCATCAACCGCTCCACGCTCAATCTGAAGCACTATGGCCCGGCGCATACGGACAGCGACATCTCGGTCAGCTTCGCCGAGGCTGACATCCTGCATTGTGGGGACACCTATTGGAACGGCATCTATCCGTTCATCGACTATTCGACCGGCGGCAATATCGACGGGATGATCAAGGCGGCCGAGCAGAACATAGCCGCCGCCGGAAGCAACACCATCGTCATCGCCGGCCACAACCTGCCCAACCGTGCCAGCGCCGTGAGCAACAAGGACGAGCTGATCGCCTATCGTGACATGCTCGTCGCCATCAGAGAGAAGGTCGCAACGCTCAAGCATTCGGGCCGCGCGCTCGATGAGACTATCGCAGCCAAGCCAACCGAGCAGTTCGACGCGAAATGGGGCCAGTTCCTGATCACGCCGGCCCTGTTCACCCGGCTGGTCTACGAGGGCGTCTGATACCCCTCAGCGCAGGAGCGTTGCTAGCACGCTCGGCTCGCTTTGAGGTGCAACGAGCTCAAGCTCGGCGCCTCCTCGATGCGGATGGTTTGGACCTAAAGGCGATTTCGGGCGCACAAACTGTGACGTGCAGCGCTCGGTTGTTATCTTAGAATAGTTCTTATTTCTTTTCGCACTCCTCGCCAAAGCAACTTCGAACGATTCAAAATTTCGGAGGTGGAATTGCACCGTTCGCCTCGTGTTTAAGTGTTGGTCGCCGCGCGCCATGAAGCGCGCGGCCAACAAGATTATTGGGGCGTAGAGAAACATGATGAGAGTATCGCAGGCGAGGCTTCGGCTATTCGCCTCGGCTAGCTATGTCGCGTTCTGTCTGTCCATCGGCGCAGCGGACGCACAGGCACAGACAGCACCGAGCCAAGGGGGAGCATCCTCTCTGCCTGCAGTTACAGTCGACCCGCCAGAGGCGCGGCGACGTCCTGCGTCGCCGGCCGCGCGCAGTTCCACGAGCGCAGGACGGACGCGGCGGACCCAAGCCGCACGCCGGAACGAAACCGCGCCGGCCGCGAGCCCGCCGCCGGCGCCCAGTTTCGGCCCCAGCCAGGACGCTCGCACCGGCACGGTCGGCGTCTATGCCAACAGCACGTCGGTCGCCACGAAGACGAACACGCCTTTGATCGACATCCCGCAGTCCGTCAGCGTCGTGACCAAGGAGTTCATCCAGGACCAAGGATTTCAGACCCTGACCGATGTGACGCGCTACGTTCCCGGCGTGGCCATCCACCAGGGCGAGGGCAACCGCGACGAGCTTGTCATTCGCGGTGTGGACTCCAGCGCGAACTTTTATGTCAATGGCTTCCGCGACGATGTGCAGTATTTCCGCGACCTCTACAACGCCCAGAGCGTCGAGGTGCTGAAAGGGCCGAGCGCACTGACCTTCGGACGCGGCGCCGGCGGCGGTCTCGTGAACCGGACGCTGAAGGAGGCGGATGGCACGAGAATTTACCAGGCGGCGGCGCAGACCGGCTCCTACAACGACAGGCGCGTGTCACTCGACGCGGGACAGGCCGTGAACGAGAACGTCGCCGTACGGCTGAACACTTTCTACGAGAACAGCGATACGTTCCGCGACTATGGCCACTTCGAGCGATACGGTTTCAATCCGACCGTGACGCTGAAGCCGACCGACGACACCAAGATCAAGCTCAGCTACGAATACTACCACGATGAGCGCCTTGCGGATCGCGGTAACCCGTCGCTGGGTATTCCAGGCGGCGCCACGCGCTTCAACCCGACGGTACCGTTCGCGCCCAATGGCGATTTGACGACGTTCTACGGCAGCCCAATCTACAACCAGGCAAGGGTCGACGTGCAGACCGGCATTGCCGTGATCGAGCATGATTTCGGCAACGGACTGACGGCAAAGAACTCCACGCTCTACGCCGACTACAACCGTGGCTATCGCAACGTCTATCCCGGTGGCACCGGCGGCGGTCCAGGCGGCGGCGCGGTGACGCCGGATCTTACGCAGGTGTCGCTCAACGCGTACCAGAACGACACCCCCCGCGAGAACGTCTTCAACCAAACCGACTTCATCTACAAGACGGCGACGGGGCCGGTCTTTCATACGATCGCGTTCGGCACCGAATTCGGTCGAGAGACCGGCCTGTCCAGGCGCGACTCCGGCATCTTCCCGAACAACGGGAACAGGGCTTTCGATGTCGTCAATCCATTCAACCCGACCTATTTCGGACCGGTGCTGTTCACCCACCTTCCGAGCGACGCCAACAGCAAGTACCGGCTGAATATCGCCTCAGGCTATGTGCAGGACCAGATCGAGGCGACCCGCTGGCTGCAATTCTTCCTCGGCGCCCGCTACGACAGCTTTGACCTGTCAGCGTTCGATTTCAACACCAACATCAACCGCAGCAGGGTCGATGAGAAGGTCTCTCCGCGCGTTGCAGTTATCGTGAAGCCGATCGACAACCTTTCCGTCTACACCGCGTACAGCACCTCCTTTTTGCCCGCGTCCGGAGACCAGTTCAGCGCGCTGAGCCCGGGGACGCTAATCTTGCAGCCGCAGAAATTCGAGAACACCGAGGTCGGGGTCAAATGGAACATCCAGCCCAAGCTGCTGTTCACGGCGGCCCTGTATGAACTCAATCGTACGAATGTGCCGATTGCCGATCCGAACAACCCCGGGTTCTTCTTCGCCAACGGCGCCAACCAGATCCGCGGATTCGAGACTGCGGTCACGGGTTACATAACGCCCGATTGGCAAACAGTTTTCGGCTACGCCTATACCGACGCGCGCGTCACCAGCGCGACCTCGCCAACGATCGTGCCCGGCAATCGCGTACAGCTCGTGCCCTTCAATCAGTTCGCCTGGTGGAACAAGTATCAGATCGATCAGCGATGGGCCGCTTCTCTCGGCATCATTTACTTCTCGGATTCATTTGCCTCGTCCGACGATACCGTGCGGCTGCCGGGCTTCTGGCGTTTTGATGCGGGCCTGTTTGCAAAGATCGACGAGACGTGGAGCGCCCAGCTCAATGTCGAGAACATCTTCAACACGGGCTACTGGGCGACCGCCGACGGCAACAACAACATCTCGCCGGGCCAGGGTCGCACGTTCCGCGTGCTGGCGCGGGCGAGGTTTTAGGTTCGCTGCCGGTCGCATCGTGTTCACAGCCGCAATCCCGGCCGGCCGCGCCGCATAGCGGTCGGCAGGGGTGCGCATGACTCCTGTGCAACGCACACACGTTTGTACCAGCGAATCGGCGGGGCGTTGTGATAACATCGGCCCACAATCACGGGGAGTATCCAGATGCCCGAAGCAGAGATTGGCTGGATTGCAGCAATCATAATTGGTGGCTTGGCCGGTTGGTTCGCCGAGATGTTCATGAAGTCCGGCACCGGCATTCTGATGAACATCATCCTTGGTATCGTCGGCGCCGCGTTGGCAAACTGGCTGCTCGGCCTGTTTGGCATCGCGCTCGGCGGATGGATCGGCTATTTGATCGCCGGATTCATCGGCGCCTGCATCATCATCTTCCTGTGGCGGGCGATCAGGGGCCGCACCGTTTAGACGTGAGAGCGTGATGACTTTCTTCGAATCGTCATCCCGCTCTAGCTCTTTATTTGAGCATGATCTCCGCGCAAACGCTTCGCGTTTGTCGCGCGGGAAAACCGGTCTCCACTTTTCCGGATCATGCTCTAGGGCATCGGTTCTGGTTGAATCAGAGCCGAGCTCTGGATTCGTCTTTTGACGCGTTTCCTTCACGCGAACGGCCATCTACTTCGCTCGAAGCGCTCTAGCTCTGCATCTGAACAACTAAAAATCGTTCTGCGCAGCACTTAAGGGGAGGATTTCGTGGAGCAGATTCTTATCAATCTGGTCGCGGGTGCGATCGGCGGAAACGCGGTGGGAAAGGCGTCCCCGAACTTCGATTTGGGCACGCTGGGCAACACGATCGCCGGCCTCGTCGGCGGCGGTGTTCTGGGTCAGATCATCACGCTCGTATGGCCGGCGATCGCCACATCGATCCAGAGCGGGAATTTCGACATTGGGTCAGTCATTGCCCAGCTAGTCGGTGGCGGCGCAGGTGGTGCGATCCTCACGGCCGTCGTCGGAGCCATCAAAAACCGATCCGCCTGAAAGCTGAGGCCAACGGCGAGCGCGCGCTATTCTTCTGGCGCCAGACGGACGATCTGGCGCCCGCCATTCATCGCCTTGAGATTGTTGACGTACTCCTCAGGACGCTGCCAGCGGTGAGGAACTTTCAATCCCATGAAACTGGCGATTTCACCGATAAACCCGGTGCAATTGAATGTTTCAGCGTTCCAGACCGGTGAATTGGCCTGCAATTTCTTGATGTATGCGAACACGCGTTGTGCGTCCGCCTCATTCAGGTAAACCCGGTAATTCGCGGTCAGATAGTCCGGATCAAGATCGCCATAGCTTGCCCCGGTCTCTGCTGGCACCAAGGTCAAATGACCGAGGACATAGGCAAAGGTCTCTCCCGCAGGGGTCAGGCCCGCAACCTCGACCGCCCGCTCGCTCGTCTTTCCATACCAGACGAAAGCGTGCCCCCAGCTCGCCGCCGTTCGGGCTCTGAAATCAACGTAGTATGGACCCTTTTCGGATCTCGACGCCGACTTACGTGCCGACCGCGGCGCCGGTTGCGATTCTGTGACCGCGTCATTGGAAACAAGCGCATTCGCGTTGGCGGTGCGCTTGTAGGCCTCCTCCTGAGCAGAAGCCGATTGGATCGTGGTTGGGAGCAAAACAGCGAGAGCTAATCCCGCAAGTAAGCATCGTCCTGATCTCGTCAGGCTGTTTACCACGCTTTGCCCCCTTAACCGTCGACGATAAAGCTCAGGATTCAACGAGAGCCGAATCAGTAGCGCGGCGCGACGATAGGCGTCTTGCCGACGGGGGTCTTCCCGACCGGGGTCTTGCCAATCGGCATCTTGCCGATCGGAGCCGCCGGATAGGCGGGCACGGGCTCACGGCGCGGAAGGTCGGCCGCGCTGGCGGCGGTCACCAGGGCGAAGGTCGCGCCCACTGCAATCATAATCTTCTTCACGGTACTTCTCCCCAACTTAGAACGAACCAGGCGGTAACCTGCGCTCCTCCCGACCATGCACGACGGAATGCGACGGCAGTGCGGCAGATCGGACCGGATTGAGGAATAGCTTCATAGTGCGGCACATATGACACACACCCGATGCCATCCTGGCGCGGGCAAGACGCAGCAGCGGCACTCACGCAACAGTGAACGTGACGATTGGAGGGATTTCTGATCATGGGTGCCTCCGGATGAATGGAGGTTTGGAATGCCCCCCTACGCGGTCCTCGCGCTCGCTATTGTTGTCGAGGTTGTCGCAACGAGCGCGATGAAAGCCTCCGCGGGATTCACCAGGCTGGGCCCTTCTCTGTTGGTGGTAATTGGCTACGCTGTGGCCTTCGTGTTACTCGCCAAAACCCTTGATCGCATACCGCTCGGCATCGCCTACGCTGTTTGGGCAGGCGGCGGTATCGTATTGGTCGCGCTCATTGCGTGGGCGATCTATGGACAGCGCCCCGATTTTGCGGGTTTTGTCGGGATGGGCCTGATCGTGGCCGGCGTCCTGGTTCTGAACCTTCTGTCGAAGACATCCGTCCACTGACCGGCCGGGAGCTACTACACCTCAAGCCATTCCTTGCGGACGGCTTCGTTGGCCCGGAGCTCGTCCGGCGTGCCTTCGAACACGATCCGGCCATGGCCCATGATGTAGACCCGGTGCGAAATCCTGAGCGCGATGGACAGCTTCTGCTCGACCAGCAGGATGGCAACGCCCGCCTTTGCGATATGCGCGATCAGGTCACCGACCTGCTGCACGATCAGCGGGGCCAGTCCTTCCGTCGGCTCATCGATCATGATGAGCTCGGGGTCTCCCATCAGCGTCCGGCAGGTCGTCAGCATCTGCTTCTCGCCGCCGGACAGCACACCGGCGGGCGTATCGGCGCGCGCCGCGAGGTTGGGGAACATGTCGAGCATGTCCTGCAATCGCCATTTACCGGGTCGACGCGTGTTCTTGATGCCGAGCAGCAGATTCTGGCGGACTGTCAGCCCGGGGAAGATGTCGCGATGTTCCGGCACATAGCCGAGGCCTAAGCGCGCGATCTTGTGGCTCGGCAGCCCGGCAATGTCCTGGCCCTTGAAACGGATGGTCCCCTGCGGCGCCACCTCGCCCATGATCGCCTTGACGGTGGTGGAACGGCCGACGCCGTTGCGGCCAAGCAGGCTCACCACCTCACCGGCTGCGATGTCGAGATCGACACCCTGCAGGATGTGGCTCTTGCCGTAATAGGCGTGCAGATCCCTGACCTCGAGCATCAATGCGCCTCTTCGCCGAGATAGGCTTCCTTGACCTTCGGGTTGGCCCGGATCTCCTCGGGCGTGCCGGAGGCGATGATATGGCCGTAGACCAGGACCGAGATGCGGTCGGCAAGGCCGAACACCACGCTCATGTCGTGCTCGACGATCACGAGCGTACGCCCCTCGGTGAGGCGGCGGATCAAGGCGACGGCGCGTTCGGTTTCCGCGTGGCTCATGCCCGCGGTCGGCTCGTCCAGCATGATGACATTGGCGCCGCCCGCGATGGTGATGCCGATCTCGAGTTCGCGCTGTTCGGCATAGGTGAGCAGTCCCGCCGGGACGTCGCGGCGGTGGCTTAAGTGAATGTCCTCCAGGATTTCGGCGGTGCGTCGCCGAACCTCCGGCAGGTCGTCCACATTCTTCCAGAATGCGTAACGATGGCCCGTGGCCCAGAGCACGGCGCAGCGGACATTCTCCCACACCGTCATGCGGGCGAACACGTTGGTCACCTGGAACGAACGCGACAGGCCGCGCCGATTGATCTCGAACGGCCGCAATCCTGAAATCACATTGCCATTCAGCCGGATCTCACCCGAACTCGGGCTGAGATAGCCGCTGATCAGGTTGAATGTCGTGGACTTGCCGGCGCCGTTCGGACCGATGATGGCGTGGCGCTCCCCCTGCGCGACGCTCAGATTGAGGTCCTTGATGATGCTCACATTGCCGAAGTGCTTTTCGACGGCACGAACTTCGATGGCTGGCGTCACGCGAGATACCCCCGGTCACGGGCGATGCTGGCGGCACGGTCCCAGGCCTCGGCGATGCGCCGCCAGGTGATGCGGGCGACGATGAAGCCGCCGACGACGAGGACGGCCGCTATGCCCCAGGTCGCAGGCGCAGTGGTGTTGAAGGGAATGCCGAGCAGCTTGACGATGTTGCCTTCGCCGCCGGTGACCGTGTAACGCGCCACGGTCTCGATCGACAGGATCACGCCGCAGGCCAGTGCCAGCGTCGGCAGCGCCGCGACCAGATAGGACGGGATCACCATGCCGAGCGTCCCCGCGCGGATCAGCGGCCGGTGCATCATCAGGAGGCCGGCGATGCCGCCCGGCGCGAACATCACGATGCCGATGAAGATGATGCCGAAATAGAGCTGCCACACGCTGGTCAGGCTGGTCAGCCCGAGTTGCAGATAGGTGACGAGGATCGCGCCCAGGATCGGACCGAAGAAATAGGAAGCGCCGCCGATGAAGGTCGCGAACAGCACCATGCCGGACTGCACCGCGCCGAGATAGGCGGAGTTCGCGATCTCGAAATTGATCGCGGCGAGACCACCGGCGATGCCGGCGAAGAAGCCAGCGAAGCAATAGGCGAGATAGCGGACGACGTGAGGATCGTAGCCGATGAACTCGACCCGCCCGGGATTATCGCGGACCGCGTTGCAGATCCGCCCGAGCGGCGTGCGGGTCAGCGCGTACATCGCCACCGCCGACACTAGCACCCAGAACGCGATCAGATAATAGACCTGGATTTGCGGCCCGAAGGTCCAGCCGAAGATATGCGGCAGCGCCGTGCGATCAGTGCTGATCCCGGATTCGCCCCCGAAGACGCTGCGCAGGATCAGCGACGAGGATGCGACCAGTTCGCCGATGCCGAGCGAGATCATCGCGAACACCGTGCCGGCGCGGCGGGTCATCACCCAGCCGATCAGGAGCGCGAAGGCGAATCCGCCGAGGCCGCCGACCAGCGGAATCAGGGGCAGCGGGATCGGCCATCCATGCGCGGTGACCGCATTCATGGCATGGACGGCAGCAAAGCCGCCGAGGCCGTAATGAACCGCATGGCCGAACGACAACAGCCCGGTCTCGCCAAGGAGGATGTTGTAGGACAGCGCGAAGATGATCGCGATGCCGATCAGGCTGAACGAGGTGAGCGAACCGCCGGAGGAGAAGATCAACGGCAATACGACGAGCGCGATCGCGGCGATCACCCACAGGCCGTAGAAGCGCAGGTTTTGGCCGGATGGCTTCGGAGCGATATCAGACGCGGAGGTCACGGTGCTGGTCATGTTTCGCGCGTCCCGAGAAGACCCATGGGACGGACGATCAGGATGACCACCAGCAGCACATAGGGCAGAACCGGCGCGATCTGGGCGATGGTGACATTCCAGATATCGGTGAGGACCGAAGGCCCGATGCTTGGATCCAGCGGCCCGAACGTGCTGGCGAGCGAGCCGTTCAGCGCCACCGCAAAGGTCTGCACCAGCCCGATGAAGAGCGAGGCGATGAATGCGCCCGGTAGCGAACCGAGCCCGCCGAAGACGATCACGACGAACAGAATGGGGCCAAGAAGAGCGGCCATGTCGGATTGCGTCACCAGCGCCGGACCGGCGATGACGCCGGCAAGACCGGCAAGCGCGCTGCCGACGCCAAATACAAGCATGAAAATGCGACCGACATTATGGCCGAGATGCCCGACCATGTGGGGATGCGTCAGCGCCGCCTGCACGATGAGGCCGATCCGGGTGCGCTTGAGCGCGATCAACAGCGCGACGAAGATCAGCACCGAAATCGCCAGCATGAAAATCTTGTAGGCGGGATAGTTGGTGGAGAAAATCGTGAAGGCCGGAAAGTCGAGCGCCGCCGGCACGCGATAGTCCACCGGGCTCTTGCCCCAGATCATCGAGACGATTTCCTCGATGGCGAAGGCGAGCCCGAACGTCAAAAGCAATTCGGCGACATGTCCGTGCTTGTGGGTGTTGCGCAGTCCGTAACGCTCGACCGCCATGCCGACCGCACCCACCAGTAACGGCGCCAGCACCAGCGCAGGCCAGAACCCGATCCACTTCGTGAGCTGATAGCCGAAGAACGCGCCCAGCATGTAGAAACTGGCGTGGGCGAAATTGAGCACGCCCATCATGCTGAAGATCACGGTCAGGCCGCTGGACAACAGGAACAACAGCATCCCGAACAGGACGCCATTGAGCGTGGAAATCACGATCAGCTCAAGCACGGTTCATCCATTAGCATCTGTCCCAGCGTGATCGCTGGACAGAGACTCGAAGGCCCCCATTCACTCCGGCAAACAGCCGGCGGCGCAAACGTCCGTCCCGCTCCGATATCGGAACGGGACGGATGCGCCTATCACGGCCGCGTCATCTTGCAGGTGGTCGGCAGCATGGTCTGTGGCGTGTCGATCTTTGCCGCCAGCCGCCAGCCCCAGCCGGTGTTCTCCTCGTCGAACGGCTCCTTCTCGCTGCGGGTGCCGAACGAAGAGATGTAGATCGGCTGGAAGAACTGATGGTCGTCCTTGCGCATCACGCCGCTGCCGCCATCGAGAACATCGAACTTCAGGTCCTCAAGCGCGGCGGCGACCTTCACCGGGTCGATCGAGTTGGCTTTCTCGGCGGCGGCCTTGAACATGCGCATCTCGTTCACCGCGCGCGGATACCAGAGTGACAGGCCGACCTTGGCGCGGAACGCCTTCTCGAATTCCATCGCCGCCGGGTTGTCCGAGTTCGGGATGCCCTCGCTGATCTGGAACACCTGATGATCGAGACCGGTCTGCTTGATCGCAGTCGGGCCGCCGGCGCCGCCGGCATAATAGGTGTACCAGTTGACCTTGAGCCCGGCATCGGCGGCCGCCTTGAGCAGCAGCGCGAAATCCTGTCCCCAATTGCCGGTCACCACGCTATCGGCGCCCGAAGCCTTGATCTTGGCGATATAGGGCGAGAAGTCGGTGACCTTGAGCAGCGGGTGCAGCTCGTCCCCGACGACCTGGATGTCGGGCCGCTTCTCTCCCAGCATCTTGCGGGCCTGGGTCCGTACCGACTGGCCGAACGAATAGTCCTGGTTGATCAGGTAGACTTTCTTGATGGCCGCATTGCCCTTCATGTAGTTGGTCAGCGCTTCCATCTTGACGTCCGAGTTGGCATCCCAGCGGAAGTGCCAGAAGCTGCACTTCTCGTTGGTCATGCTCGGATCGACCGCGGCATAGTTGAAGTAGAGCACTTCCTTGCCGGGGTTGCGCGTGTTGTGCTTGGTCACGAAGTCCGCCAGCGCCGCGCCGACCGAGGAGCCGTTGCCCTGGGTGATGTAGTGGGCGCCTGCATCGATGGCCTTCTGGGCCTGGATGAGGCTTTCCTGCGGATTGGTCTTGTTGTCGAGCGGTATGATCTCGACCTTGTGGCCGAGAATACCGCCCTTGGCGTTCAGCTCATCGGCCAGATATTGGAACGTCTTCAGCCCGCCTTCGCCGACACTGGCGCCGCCTCCGGAGAGAGGATCGATGTAGCCGATCTTGACGGTCTCCTGCGCATAGGCGGCACCATTGAGCATCGGCAGGGCCAGGGCAATGACCCTCGTTATTTTGAGCATTTTTTGTTTCCTCGCTTGCGTCTACTCTAGCGCTAGCGCCTGTTGCGCAGCACAATTTCGGTCATACTGAGCAGAATGATCCTGCGTTGACAAGCCCGACGTCGGGCGGATTCCACTACCGCGGGCAGAATGGCTCGCGCGGGATCTAAATGGCGTAGCTCTATCGGTAGTTCGCGTGCCGTGACCTCGCAATCGCGAGGTGCGAGCGCCGCCCGTCCCGAGTGGATGACGTCAGCGGCAGCGGTTCAGGCGCGTGCCCCCAGTCTGGCTCACGCGCGAAACTGGCGTCGGTAGAGGCCGGGTTCGCGATCGATGCGGGTGGTGAGGTCGTGCGCCCGCTGCGTCTCTTCTGATGTGAACGGCACGGTGCGCGCCGTCCAGTTCTCGCGCCTCACCGGAATGCATTGCGCGATCGGCGTGCCCTTTGGCAGCACGCCGCAGAAATTCACGTCGTGCCAGTAAGCGGGAAAGTGAATCCAGTTGTCGTGATAGCGATCGCAATCGACGAGGCCCGTCAGCGTGGTGAACGGCAGGTCGGGGCGATTGAACGGATGCGTAAAGAGCACCGCATAGCCTTCCGGCGCTTCGATCGTCCAGAGATTGTGCAATTTGATCAGGAAGCGATCGGCCTCGAACAAGGGCGAGCCAGTCACCTGGCTCGCATCATGAAATCCGATCGGCGAACGCACGAAGCTGACCGAGCCGCCCGGTGGCAGCTCGTTGTCCCAGGTGATCTCGCCGTTCTCGAATCTGAGGTCGCACATCAGCGGGATCAGGAAGCCTGAGGTCATGGCATCGACAAAGGGCGGACAGCGCTTGACGGTGTTCTCTTCGCGCAGGTTGAGCGCGTTGAATGCCTGTGCCGGCATCGTCTTCAGCCAGTCCGGCAGCCCAAGCGCGGCCCGGATCGGCGGCGGCAGCACCCCCTCCAATTCCGCGGGGCAGCGGAAGGTCAGTGTCTGGGAGAGATCGGTATCGGGCACTTTTCTTGGTTATCGTTATGTGCGCTGTCGCTGGTTCGGCGCGCGACGAGGCTGCGCTGCTCCGGAAATCCGCGGCATACTGCCACACGCGGAACCGGACGGAAGATGGGGAGGCGTGAGGCCTGCCATGCGTGAGGCACGCCGAACATGAATTGTCGGTAATGAAATCCGCGGCAGCGGTCGCGCTTGCGGCTGGCGAGAGTCCGGTGAGAGGTAACGCAGGGTGGATGCGCATGGCCGCCGGCCGCATCCATGATCCGCACAGCGGCCGCAACTCGACGATCGCGATGAAGGGTGCAAACGCGCTGCGCGTCCAGGGCTGCGCCTTCGGCGGCATGTTCTGCGGCGGCCAGACCTGGAAGCGCGTGAGCTGATTGCTCCCACATCGTCATTGCGAGCGCAGCGAAGCAATCCATCTCTCCGCGCAAGTGCAAGCATGGATTGCTTCGCTGCGCTCGCAATGACGGCTGAGGGGTGGCGCGCCCATTCATCCGGCGTTCAGCCCCGCGCGGCTGATATCGCTGCCCTCGCCTGTGGTCTCTCGGGGATCTCTTGTGACGCCGCATCGGTTTTCTCTCGCACTCCTGTTTGCGATCGGCTTGTTGTTGGGCGGCACGGTGCACACGCCAGCCGCCGCGGCCGATTCGACGCAGCTCGCGCAGACGCAGCCCGTCCCTGCTCCAGCGCAGGCGCCGGCAACACAGGCACCGGACGCGCCGGCGGCAGATGCGCAGCAACCCACCGCCGAGCCGATCGGCAATGTCGCCGATCTCACCGGCAGCGCCAGCGTTATCAGAAACAACGCGACGACGGCGCTGCAGATCAGGGACGACATCTTCGCGGGCGACGTCGTGGAGACACGGGCCAAGTCGACGCTCGGCATCACCTTCAACGATGCCACGACGTTCAAGCTGTCGGCGAGCGCCAGGATCACGATCGACCGCTATGTCTATGACGAAGGCGGCAAGCAGAATGCCGGGATGTTCGACGTCGCCAAGGGCACGCTCGCCTTCGTTGCCGCAGGCGTCGCCAAGACCGGCGACATGCGGATATCGACGCCGACCGCGACGCTCGGCATTCGCGGCACCACCGGCCTGGTCGAGGTGCCCGAGGGCGCGACCGCGACGTCCAACAACGTTGCCATCAAACTCTATCCGGACGCCGACGGCCGCGTTGGCCGGATCGAGATCAATGACCGCGGCGGTGCGCAACTCGGCACGCTGACGCGCGGCGCCAGCGGTTTCACGATCCGGCCCGACGGAGTTGGTGGTGCGCGTTTCGCCGCGGTGCCTCTGACGATGTCGGCGCTGCAGATCCAGCGCGACCGCGGCTTCGTCCGCCAGCTCTACACCACGCAGAATTTCGGGCGGCAGCTCGTCAACGAGCAGCGCGCGTTCCGCCGTGCCAATCCCGGCGTGCCCTATCCGAACCGCGGCCAGCCGTTCCGGCCGGGTCCCCAGCGGCAGAACATGTTGCCGGGCCGGCAGCAACCCGGCGGGCCCGGCCGGCAGGGCCTGCAGCAGCGACCGGGCTCGCCGCAGCAGGCGCGGCCGTCGCGCGGCGACCAGCACGGACCGCCCGGTCAGCCCGGCGGCGCCGCCTTGCCGCGTAGCGGACAGCAAGGAGCTCCGCAGCAGGGTGGACAGCCACGCGCGCCGCAGCGCGTTGGTCAACCGCCATCGATCCGCCAAGGACAACCGCAACGCGGCGGATTCAGGCAGGGAGCACCCGGCGTGCAACGCCCCGGATTGCTGAACCGCCCCACGGTGCAACCACGACGGCAATTTCCATTGAGAGACGGCAGGAGAGAACGGCGCGGCGATTGAAATTCCGCTCGGAACTCAGCCCGGGTGCAGCGAACGCGTAACCTGGGACATCTGCGGCAACGTTTACGAGCGGTCCCGGGTTACGCTGACGCTCCACCCGGGCTACGGCGCAGTTCGTGTGGAGAGAGTTTGGCGCGCTCAGGCTGCGCGGCGGAGCCAGTCCCTGATGCGATCGATGAAATTCCTGCGCGGACGGTGGGCATCGATGACAACAGGCTCGATGTCAGGCGCAAACGACGGCTCGAGCTCGGCCTCGGGCGCTGGAGCCGACATCGCGGGCTCCACCGCCTCGGTGGCAGAGAGCGGCTCCTCCTGCGCGATGGGCGCATCGAGCTGCGCGGGCTCGGGCACAGTTGTCGGTTCGCTGACCGAAGGCGGCGTGACTGTGCGACGGGGCCGCCGCGTTGCCGGCTTGGCCGCCTTGCGTCGCGTGGCTTCGCTGAGGGCCGCGGCCTGCAGCGCGATCGGACCGACATTCTCGAGGAACGCACGCTCATGATCGCGCGACAGCCGCTCGAGAGCTTCGTCGAGCGGCAGCCAGTCGACCGCCTTGATGTCATACATCAATTCGTAAGCCTGCTCGTCGCCCGCTTCCATACGCCAGTAATGCACGACCTTGTAGCGACCGCCGGAATCGTAGACCAGCGTGCCCAGGAATTCGTGCACGGACACCGCATGCCCGGTCTCTTCCAGCACCTCGCGCTCGGCGGCCGCGCGCGGCGTCTCGCCGTCGTCGAGCTTGCCTTTGGGCAGCACCCATTCGTTCCGCTTGCGCAGGCGCACGACCGCGATCAGCGGCGTCGCTTGCCGCCGCAGCACAATGCCTCCCGCCGCCAGAACAGGCGCCCGTGCCATCCTTGCTCCCGAATTGCCCGAATGCCGAATCGTGTCGGGAGCATATAGGAGCTTCCGGCGGCAAAATCGAGATTGGATTCTCCGTCATTGCGAGGAGCGACAGCGACGAAGCAATCCACGTTTCCGCAAGTGGCGGCATGGATTGCTTCGCTTCGCTCGCAACGACGGGAGAGAGTGAGTGCCGCGGCTCTACGCCGAAGGCTTTCGTAGCAGCGGCTCGCCGGCGCGGATGCGGGCGCCGTCGGTAACGTTATCGCAAAATTCGAAATGATCGGGGGCGAGCACGATGATGGTGGAGCCGTGCTCGAACCAGCCGAGCTCGTCGCCCTTGTGCGCACTGGCGTCGCACGGGAACGTGACCGGGCCCTTGGTCTGCGCATTCAGCGTGCGATCCAGGAAATGCAGGCGGATGCTCGCGACCAGGATCGCGGCGACCGGCACCAAGGTCAGCGGCTCGCCGGTGGAGAGACGGGCCTCAAGCACCGCGCGCTCGTTCTTGCAGAACAGACGCTCGACCCGCTTCAGCGCGATCGGATTGACGTTCCAGACGTCGCCATGGATGAAGGTGACCTTCTCGATCCGGCAGTCCGCGGGCGCATGGAACCGGTGATACATGCTCGAGGTCAGCCGCAAGGTGATGAAGCGGCCGTTGCGGTGCTGCTCGACCAGAGCGGGATCGCCGAGCAGGTCGAGAAGCGCATAGGGCGCGCCCTTGATCTGAAATAGTTTGGAGTCCTCGATCCGGCCATGGGCGCCGATGATGGCGTCCGACGGGCTGGCGATGACCGCGGGGTCGGGATCGAACGGCCGCAGCCCGGGCCGCAACTCTCGCGTGAAACAGTCGTGCAGGCTCTTGAATTCGGTCTTCTTGGCCTCCGACAGGTCGAGGTCGGAGAACAGCCGCCAGCAGGCGATCGAGAGGTCACGCACCACCGGGTTCTCGATCTTGGAGAACCAGCCCATGAAACGGGTCACGGCCGCCCGGGGGATGCGGTTGGTCAGCAGGAAATTCAGGTCCTCCTGCTGGGTTATCGACGAAATCAGGCCTCTGGCTGTCATGAATCTGTTAGCTGCCGACGTTAGCGCTTCTGGCATGGAAACATCCCTTCCGATTCTCTCGCTGTCCGCCGCCGCGATTGCCGGCGCCGCTGCAGCTTTCCCCAAAATTCAGGCCCGCCTGGCGCTGTCGCGCGCCAAGCATCGCTCGCTGACCGGACATTCCAAGATGTCCAAGATGGTCGCGCGGCTGGTGCCTCATTACGAATTCGACATCGACAAATTCTTCGCGGTCGATGGCGCGCCGCGCGAGATCGCGATGCAGCGGCAGGACGGCTTCTTCCGCCTCGCCGGCCTCTACGGCCAGCGCTATGCCAAGGGCCGGCAGATGACGGCGGAGGCCGCGCAGCGCATCTCCGACCTGCAGTTCACCGAGAGCTACCGCGTGCCGTTCCAGTTCAGCCGGCTGGTGCGCGAGCATCTGAGCACCAGTTCCTTCATGCAATCGTCCTCGGGCGTCACCGTTACCGATGTCGACGGCAACGTGTTCTACGATCTCACCGGCTCCTACGGCGTCAACATCTTCGGCAATGACTTCTACAAGGAGTGCATCGCCGAGGGTGAGAAGCGCGCCCACGCGCTCGGGCCGGTGCTCGGCCCCTACCACCCTGTTATCCTCGACAACGTCAAACGGCTCTGCGCGATCTCGGGCCTCGACGAAGTCTCGTTCCACATGTCCGGAACGGAAGCCGTGATGCAGGCGGTGCGGTTGGCGCGCTACCACACCCGCCGCACGCATCTTGTCCGCTTCGCCGGCGCCTATCACGGCTGGTGGGGCGACGTGCAGCCCGGCGTCGGCAACCCGGTCTCGCCGCACGAGACCTATACGCTCGCCGACATGTCGGAAAAGACCCTGCATGTGCTCCGCACGCGGCGCGACATCGCCTGCGTCCTGGTCAATCCGCTGCAGGCGCTGCATCCGAATTCCAACGCGCCCGGCGATTCCGCCCTGGTCGACAGTTCCCGCAGCGGCAGGTACGACCGCGACGCCTATACCGAATGGCTGAAGAAGCTGCGCGAGGTCTGCACCGAGCGCGGCATCGTCTTGATCTTCGACGAAGTATTTGTCGGCTTCCGTATCGCCGCCGGCGGCGCTCAGGAATATTTCGGCGTCCGCGCCGACATGGTGACCTACGGCAAGAGCCTCGCCGGCGGCCTGCCGGTCGGCGTGGTCTGCGGCCGCAAGGATCTGATGCGGCGCTTCCGCGACGACAGGCCCGCCGACGTCTGCTTCGCCCGCGGCACCTTCAATTCGCACCCCTACGTGATGACGGCGATGGATGAATTCCTGAGCCGGCTCGCCAGCCCGAATTTCCGTTCGGTCTATAACGGGCTGGACGAGACCTGGAACGGCCGCGCCAAGCAGCTCAACGACCGGCTGACCGCAGCGGAGCTCCCGGTCCGCGTCTCCAATCTCTCGTCGATCTGGATGGTCCATTATACTGAGCCGTCCCGCTACAATTGGATGCTGCAGTACTACCTGCGGGCCGAAGGGCTGGCGCTGAGCTGGGTCGGCACCGGGCGCCTGATCTTCGGCCTGAACACCAGCGACGCCGATTTCACCGAAATCGCCGACCGCTTCGTCGCCGCCGGCGAGAAGATGAAGCGCGACGGCTGGTGGTGGCAGAAGCCCGGCGTCACCAACAAGGACATCAAGCGGCAGATCCTGCGCGAGATGGTCGCCGGGAAGTTCGGGCGCTAGGCGCCTTTCTCTCCCCCTTCGCTTGTCATTCCAGGGCGATGCGAAAGCATCGAGCCCGGAATCCATTGCGCCGCCCGCGCCTGCCGCCAGATGGATTCCGGGTTCGCGCTGCGCGCGCCCTGGAATGACGGTGCCAGTGACAGGGCCTGAGACAAGCATGCCCGGGACTGGCCCGGGCATGACGCGAGTGAACACAGCGAAGTCAATTTGTTATCGGCAGTAGGCGCTCAGGCGTGCTTCTGTTCCAGCTCGCCAGCGAGGTGCAGGCCGGGATCGATCAGCTCGCCCTTCAGGAGCGCCAGCGGCGCCTTGTGATAGAGCATCAGGTCGTGGAAGGGGTCGGTGATGATCTTGGTCATCCAGACCAGGCCGGTCTCGATGTCGCGGATGAAGAACAGGTGCACGGTGCGGAAGAGGAGACCGCCGAGGCCGACCGCTAGCCAGATCTTGGCGACCTGACGGGTGAAGTCGAACACCGTTTCCCAGGGCGCGAACAGGCCGAACAGGGTCGGATCGGCGAACAGCACCAGCGGCGACAGGGCCCAGATCGCCATCAGCACGACCTTGCGCTGCAGGTTGTAGCCGACCTTGATCTCTTCCTTGTGCTCATGGGTGGCCTGGTTGATGTGGTCGTAGCCCCGCGGCTCGAAGAAGAAATGACCGGCCTGGCGCGAGGTCATCGAGACCAGCCAGCCGACCAGCGCCGAGATCGCCGGATCGAAGAACAGCATCACATAGGCAAACAGGAAGCTCAGGGCGCTGACGAAGTGCAGGCTCTGATTGATGCGGCTGTGATGATAATAGCGGTGGTCGTCCCAGCGCTGGGTACGCAGTTCCTGCAGAAAATTCTTGATCATTCTTTCCCCCAAGAGGATTTCGGGACGTGCTTACAGAGATTCGATGTACGCCGTGTGACATCATCATAATGACATATGACACGACGCAGCGACGCGGTGACGCAATGAGGCGATGGACTCCCCTCATCAAGGACTGACTCTCTCCCCTCATCCTGAGGAGCGCGGAACGCGCGTCTCGAAGGATGAGGCCACCTGCGGGGCCTCATGGTTCTCTAGGCGAAGCGAAGCTTCGTCCGGAGACGGCGCCCAAAGGGCGCCTCCTCACCATGAGGGTCAGGCAAAGTCAGGCGGCCTTAGCCACTTCAGCCTTGCGGAAGCGGACCAGCGAGAAATGGCCGAGCGGCGGGATCAGGCGACGCTCCGCCAGCTCCACGCCCTTGGCGCCGGCAAGCCACTTGGTGTAGCGCGACCAGGCGAACTCGGCGGTGCGGAAGCCGAGCGGACGCACGACCGGCTGCAGCTTCTGCTCGATGAAGCGGCGTACGCCGGCATCGGCGCTGACGCGGGTCAGGATGATGAGCTCACCGCCCGGGCGCAGCACGCGCGCGAATTCGTCGAGCGCGGCTTCCGGATTCGGCACGGCAGTGACGACATATTGCGCCATCACCACGTCGAACGAGTTGTCGGGGAATTCGAGCTTCTCGGCGTCCATCACCGCGAGCCCCTCGATATTCTTCAGGCCGAGCTCAGCAACGCGCTTCTTCGCCTTGTCGAGCATCGCTTCCGAAATGTCGGTGCCGAAGATGCGGACATGCGGCGCGTAAAGCGGCAGCGAGATGCCGGTGCCGACACCGACCTCGAGCACACGGCCGCCGATCTTGTTGGTCGCCTGGATCGCCGCGGCCCGGCCCTTCTTGAACACGCCGCCGAACACGAGATCGTAGACCGGAGCCCAGCGGTCATAAGCCTGCTCGACCGTCTCGCGATCAAAATCCAACTGGCTGCTTCCGTCGAGTTTGATGATGTTGTCTGCCATCGAAGATACGCCTTCTAGTTCGAGAGCGGGGGTGACTCTTCTGCGAAACGTCGTCCCACTCTCTCCTCTTGTTTAAGCATGATCTCTTCGGAAAACCGGTTCCCGCTTTTCCGGATCATGCTTGAATTAACCTTGCACCGCACTCCGGCCGGCGACGCGCCGGGTCGAACGCAACACCCTGCTCGGCTGCAACGCCGAGAGATTGCCGATGAATTGCCGCGCGCTGTTCTCCCAGGAACGTTGCAGCGCGAAGTTCCTGCACGCCGCTCGCGACATCGTGAGCGCGCGCAGGCACGCGCTGCGCAGATCGTCATCGATCGCGCCGATCGGATGATCCGAGATCACGTCCTTCGGGCCGGTGACCGGAAACGCCGCCACCGGCGTGCCGCAAGCCAGCGCTTCGAGCTGAACCACGCCGAAGGTGTCGGTGAGACTCGGGAAAACGAACACGTCAGCCGCGGCGAGGTGCGAGGTGAGGTCCTGCCCGGTCTTCTCGCCGAGGAAGACGACGTTCGGATATTTGCGCGCGAGTTCCGCTCTCTGCGGGCCGTCGCCGACCACGACCTTGGTGCCCGGCAGATCCAGCGACAGGAACGCTTCGAGATTCTTCTCCACCGCCACGCGGCCCATGGCCATGAAGATCGGCCGCGGCAGATCGAGCTCGGCCGGACGATCGGGATTGAACAATTCGGTATTGACGCCGCGCGTCCAGAAGCCGAGCTTGCGAAAACCGCGTTCGGCCAGTTCCTGGCGGAGCGAGACCGTCGCCACCATCGTCATGGCGCCAGCCGCATGGAAGCGGCGCAGTATCCAGTAGCCGACGCTGGCCGGAAGCCCCGTACGGACCGACACATATTCCGGAAAGCGCGTCGTGTAGGAGGTCGTGAAAGCAAGCTTGTGGCGCAGGCAATAGCCGCGCACCGCCCAGCCGATCGGGCCTTCGGTCGCGATATGGATCGCCTCCGGCTCGGCCGCCTCGATCCGCCGCGCTATTTCGCGCCGGTTCGGCAGCGCCATGCGCAGCCCGGGATAGGTCGGCACGCCCAGGGACGGAAACCCTTCCGGTGTCAGGAAAGTGATCTCGGCGCCGAGGCCTGCCGCGCTACGCTGCAGCGACGTCAGCGTGCGCACCACGCCATTGACCTGCGGATGCCAGGCGTCGGTTGCAACTAATATCCGCATCTCGAAAACCCGAAGTGTTAATGATTCTTCGGGGCAGAAGTTCTGACATTGATATTTCAGGCGTATGACGTCATCGATATGTAAGGAAGGTTTTTCGGGCGGCTCACACGCTTTTTCGGCCAACATGACAGAACGATGTCAGAGACAAGCGAAGATCTGGCTCCAAAGCGCCCGCGGCGGAAGCGAAAAAACTATTCGCTGCTGATCCTCGCGGCCGGCCTCTTCCTGTTCGGCGTTGCCGCCAGCACGCTGTATTATTTTCTGCGGCCCGTGACGCTGACGATCGCGGTCGCCCCTCCCGGCAGCGACGACCAGAAGCTGATCCAGGCGCTGGCGCAGACCTTCGCCCGCGATCAGAGCCCGGTGCGCCTGTCGACGGTCGTGACCGAGAACGCCGCAGAAAGCATTGCGGCGTTGACCAGATCGAAGGTGG
Source organism: Bradyrhizobium sp. Ses1 (assembly GCF_059512365.1). Lineage (NCBI taxonomy): Bacteria > Pseudomonadati > Pseudomonadota > Alphaproteobacteria > Hyphomicrobiales > Nitrobacteraceae > Bradyrhizobium > Bradyrhizobium sp. Ses1. The sequence continues at coordinate 51,426 of NZ_JCAMOQ010000010.1, read as the reverse complement.
ACATGGCGGTGGCGCGCGCCGACCTCAACCTGCCCGCCAACGCCGATGCAGTCGCGATCCTGCGCAAGAATGTCGTGGTGCTGTGGGCGCCTTCCGGCCTGCGCGCGAAGGGATCGAGGCGACCGCCGACGCCAAAGGTCAAGAGCCTCGACGATCTCGACGGCCATCGCATCGGCGTGATCGGACAGACGGACGCCAATGTCACGCTGCTGCGCGTGATCCTGAAGGAGTCCGGCGTCAATCCCGACAAGGTCGCGGTGACGCAATTCGCCGTCAACCAGACCACCGAAATGGCGCGCGATATGACGCTCGATGCCTACATGGCGGTCGGCCCGCTCGACAGCAAGATCACCGCGGGCGCGATCGCCGCGACGGCCGCCGCACGGGGCGCGCCGAAATTCCTGCCGATCGACGTTTCCGAGGCAATCGCCGCGAAGCATCCGCTCTATGAATCGGCGGAGATCGCGGGCAGCATCTTTTCATCCTCGCCGGCCTGGCCCGACGACAAGGTCGAGACCGTCAGCGTCGATCATCTCATCATCGCGCTGCACTCGTTCTCGGACACCTCGATCGGCGCTTTCGTCCGCCAGCTCTTCAACGTGCGCCAGCAGCTCGCGCGCGACGTGCCGGCGGCCGCGAACATCGAGAAGCCCGACACGGACAAGGACGCAGCACTGCCGGCGCATCCGGGTGCAGCCGCCTATATCGACGGCACCGAGCGCACCTTCCTGGACAAATACAGCGACTACATCTGGTTCGCGATCCTGGGCCTGTCGGGCCTCGGATCGGTCGGCGCCTGGCTGCGGCATGCCTGGCGCCGCAACGAGCGCGACCGCTATCTCGATCATCGCGACAGCCTGCTGGCATTGATCACCAAGGCACGGCAGGCAGAGACGCCGGACGCGCTCGAGAAGATGCAGAGCGAGGCCGATGGCGTGCTGCGCGAGGCGCTCGACTGCTACGACGACGGCGCTATCGAGGAAGGCGACCTTTCCGCGATCGGGCTCGCGCTCGACCAGCTTCACCACGCCGTCGCCGACCGCCGCGCCATGCTCGGCATCGCTCCGCCGGACGCGCCACGAATGCGCGACGCACTTCCCCCTCTCCCCGTTCTTACGGGGAGAGGGTCGGGGTGAGGGGCTCTCTCCGCGAACGCGGTTGGCGAATGGATTCGCGGAGGCCCCCTCACCCGAAATTCAAGCTGCGCTTGAATTTCGACCTCTCCCCGCAAGCGGGGCGAGGTGAAGCCGAGCTCGCCCCCTCGGCCTGCTCAAACACCCAGATACACCTGCCGGATATATTCGTCGCCGGCGAGTTCCTTGGCGCGGCCTTCGCGGACGGTGCGGCCGTGCTCGAGCACATAGACGCGGTCGGCGATGCGCAAGGTCGCGGTGGCGTCCTGCTCGACGATCAGGATCGCGGTGCCGTCCTTCCTGATCTTCTCGATGGCGTCGAAGATCAGGCCCTTCAGCCGCGGCGCGATACCGACCGAGGGTTCGTCGAGCAGCAGCAATTCCGGGCGGCCCATCATGGCGCGGCCGATCGCCACCATCTGCTGCTCGCCGCCCGACAGCGTGCTCGATTGCTGCTGCTGGCGTTCCTTCAACACCGGGAACAGCGCGAAGACGCGTTCGAGGTCTTCGGCGATCTCGGCCTTGTTGCTCCTGAGATAGGCACCGAGCTGCAGGTTCTTCAGGACAGATAGTTCCGGGAACAGCCGCCGCCCCTCAGGGCAGTGGCAGATACCGCGGGCGACGACGTCATAGGGCGGCAGACGCTCCAGCGTCTCACCCTTGAATTTCAGCGTGCCGGTCGAGCCGATCGCCCGCGAGATCGCTTTCAACAGCGTGGTCTTGCCGGCGCCATTCGGGCCGAGCACGCCGACCAATTCGCCCTTGTCGACGGTGACGCTGACCTGCTCGACGGCCAGCGCCTTGCCGTAGCGCACGCTGAGATCTCTGACTTCAAGCAGAGGCATGCGCGGCCTCCGTCTTCCCGATATAGGCCTCGATCACGCGCGGGTTCCGCACGATCTCGGCCGGCGGCGCGATCGCGATGATCTCGCCGAAATCGATCGCGATGACGCGAGAGACCAGCGCCATGAACTCGCGCAGCTTGTGCTCGATCAAAAGGATCGTCAGCTTCTGCTCGCGGTGCAGCCGCTTGATCAATTGCGCCAGCGGCTCGATCTCGCTGCTGCCGAGCCCCGCGAAGGGTTCGTCAAGCAGCAACAGGTTCGGCTTGGTCGCAAGCGCACGCGCGATCTCCAGCCGCCGCAGATCGCCATAGGGCAGCGTCTCGACCGGCTCGCGCGCCTTGGCGCCGAGCCCGACCTGGTCGAGCAGCTCCTGCGCACGCGCCTCCTTGTCATGCGCATCGCGCGCCCGCGGCGACAGGCAGGCGACGACGACATTCTCAAGCACCGTCATACCGAGGAAGGGACGCGTAAGCTGGAAGGTGCGGGCGACGCCGCGGTTGACGATCTTGTGCGGCGCCAGCCCGCGGAGTTCCTGCCCCTCGAACAGGACGCTGCCGGTGTCCGCCGCAATGAAGCCGGTGAGCAGGTTGAACAGCGTGGTCTTGCCGGCGCCGTTCGGCCCGAGAATGCCGGTGAGTTCGCCGGGCTCCAGCGAGAAGCTGACGTTCTTGGTGGCCGTGAGACCGCCGAAGCGCTTGGAGAGGTCTTTCACTTCAAGAATGGCGCTCATCGGAAGCGCTCCGTCAGCCGCCGCCACAGCGGTGCGATCAGCCCGTTGGGCAGGAAGAACAGGATCAGCATCAAGGTCAGCGTATAGACCCAGAGCCGGTATTCGCCGAACGTGCGCAGCAGCTCGGTCAAGAGCGTCAGCATGATCGCCCCGAGCGCCGGCCCATAGATCGAACCGATGCCGCCGACATAGACCATGATGATCACCGTGATCGACACCACGACGGAAAATAGCGGCGGGCTCACCTGCAACTGGTAATGCGCGTAGAGCGCGCCGCCGAGGCCGGCGAAGGCCGCGCTGATGGTCAGCGAAGCGATCTTGTAGAAGGTGACGTTGATGCCGGCGGCCTGACAGGTCGCTTCGTCGCCGCGGATCGCGCGCAGCAACAGTCCCCAATGCGACTGCGCAAGCGCGGTGAGGATCGCCACTGCCGCGACCAGGATCGCGAGCACAAACCAGTAGTAGTGCAGCGGCGACTGGATCAGCGGATCGAGGCCGTAAAGTCCTTCCTCGCCACCGCTATACTCCCAGAAGATCAGGCAGAGCCGCTGCATGATGGCGGAGGCCGACAGCATGGCAAGCGCAAAATACGGCCCGCGCAGCCGCAGCGTCGGGAAGCCGACGATCAGGCTGAAGGCGACCGCGACCACCACCGCCGTCGGCAGGCTGTACCAGGGATTGGCGTACCAGGCGGTGGCGAGAAAGCCCGCGGTATAGGCGCCGGCGCCGATGAACAGCGAGTGTCCGAAATTCTCGCGGCCGGTGAGGCCGGACATGAAGTCCCAGCTCGCCGCCCAGATCGCGTAGATCACGCAGACGGTGAGGACGCCGGTGAAATAGCTGCTGTTGAGCAGGACCGGCGCGAGCGCCAATAGCGCCACGACGACGATGGCGCCGGAAAGGTCGACGATAGAAAGCTGCTTCATCAGAACGCCGCCCGCCGACCGAGCAATCCGGACGGCTTGATCATCAATGTCGTGACGACGGCGACCAGCGACACCAGTTCGGTCCATGAGGACGAAATGAGGTAGGCGACGATGGTCTCGGAATAGCCGAGCAGGAGCGCGGCCAAGATGCTGCCCGGGATCGACCCGAGCCCGCCGACGATGACGATGGCGAAGGCCTTCACCATCGGCAATAAGCCCATGGTCGGCTGCACCGTGAGGAACGGCGAGACCAGCACGCCCGCCAGCGCCGCGGTCCCGGCCGAGATCGCCATCACCACCGAGAAGATGCGGTTGGTGGGGATGCCCATATATTGCGCGGCCTCCGGATCCTGCGACACCGCGAGGATCGCAGCCCCAAGCCGCGTGCGCTGGATGAACAGCCACAGCAGGAGGAGTACCAGCACGCCGGCGATCAAGGCAAGCAGCCGTTGCCCGCCGATGTCGACGCCACCGATGGAAATCTTGTCCGCCACGAAGGACGGCACGTTGCGGTATTCGGAACCGAAGGTGATGAACAGCCCCTGCTCGACCGCGAGCGACACCGAGAGTGTGATCATGAGGACCGCGAGCTGCGAATAGCGCAGCGGACGGACCAGGAAACGCTCCATCAACACGCCGAACAGTGCAACCACCAGCACCGCGAGCGGTGCCGCGATGAGCAATGGCCAATGCAACAGGCCGGTGAAGACATAGGCCGCATAGGCGCCGAGCGCGTAGAACGCGCCGTGGGCGAGGTTGAGGATCCGCGCCACACCGAAGATCAGCGTGAAGCCGACCGCGAGCATGGCGTAGATCGCGCTCGACACCGCGCCATAGATCAGAATTTCAAGCATGCTATCCCTGTCGAACGTCGCGAGTCAGGGCGACCGGCCACACCACTAGGTGAGCCGATCGACCAACGAGAACAGACGCGATCAGTTGCTCATCCAGGGCGGAGCGATCATCTTGCCGGTGGCCGCTTCCTTTGGCCAGACCACGACGCGCTCGCCGTTCGGCTGCCACTGCACGAACAAGAGGTTCTGCAGGCCGGGGCCGGTCTTGACATCATGCAACTCGTCGAACACCAGCTTGCCGGCGATGCCGACATGGTCGGTCTTCTCAAGTTCCTTGATGACGGCGTCGGCTTCGGTCGACTTGGCGCGGGCAACCGCGTCGGCATAGACGTAGACCGCATCATAGGCGCCGATGCCGGTGTAGACAGGCGCGGTGCCGTAGCGTTTGACGAATTCATCCCAGAACGGAATGGTCTTCGGCGTCAGCGGCGCGCGGATCGCGAACATGCCAACCGTTTCGCTGTTGGCCTTGCCGCCGACGCGGCTGAAGAAGTCGGCGTCCTGGCTCTTGACGTCGATACCGCCGATCGGGATCGGCACCTGCGCGTCATGCCACTGCTTGACGAACACGTCCGACGAGGCGTGCGAGAGGATCACGATCAGGTATTGCGCGCCGCTGTCCTTGACCTTGGCAAACAGCGGCGAGAAGTCCGCGGTCGAAGTGTCGAAGAATTCGGCGAGCTTCACCTCGGTGCCACCGTCGATCGCGCCCTTCTTGAGGATCGGCACCAGATCCTGCACCCATTTGGCGTTCTCGCCGACGATCGCGATCTTGGTGTACTTCATGTCACCCTTGAGCTTGCCGTTGATGAAGTCGACAAGCGCGCGGGCCTGGTGCGCCGCGTTGACCGGGAAGGCGCGGAAAATATATTTGTAATTGTCGTAGTCGGCCTTCACCTTCGCGGTGATTGCGGGCGAAGCGGCACCGACGCCGATATAGATGGTCTTGGCGCGGGAGATGTGCGGCAATTGCGCCAGCGTGACGCCGGAGGTGTAGCCGCCGATCAGCACGTCGACCTTGTCGTCGGCGGTGAGCTTCTTTATCGCGGCAATCCCCTGCTCGGGGTTCTCGGTTTCGTCGGCGACGACGATCTCGAGCTTGCGGCCGAGCACGCCGCCCTTGGCGTTAATCTCGTCGGCCGCCAGCTTCGCTGCATTCTGGGTGTCGCGCCCGACCTGGAGCTGGATGGAGGTCGGCACACCGATACGGATGGGCTGCTGGGCTAAAGCGGTTTGGGCGGAAAAACCGAGACCGAGAATGCTCGCGGCTGCGAGCCATTTCAAGAATGGCTTCATTTCTAAACTCCCTGCCGCAACAGGTCTTTTTGCCTGATGCGTTTGTTTTTCTTTTAATTGGACCAACAGTTTGCCCGCGACGCAAACGGCAAGTCAAGAACGTAGGTTGGGCAGCCGGCGCGCAGCGACGAAATCTTAACGAAACAATTCCTTACCCCCACGAAACCATTTTGGCGATTTCGTGCAAATGTCCCGAAACGCTTGACCTGTATTGGATCACATCAACGAGGCGCTAAACCGCAAGCGGCGCCACAGGGTGTAGTCAGACAGGGGTCGATAATGTTTAATTCCATTAAGCGAAACTCGCGTCTCGCCGCCGCCGCATTTGGCGCGCTGGCGATTGGCACCATTGGTTTTTCTACATCGAGCGCGGCCGCACCGCTGCCGTTCTTCCCGTTCCTCATGACGCCGCCGACCGAAGCCGCGCCGCCGCCCTCCGTCGAGGCTGCGCCGCCGCAGGGTGAGGGCCGGTTCGAACTGCCCGCGCGCCTGCGCCGTCAGGTGGTCAATTACGCAACGCGTGAAGCGCCCGGCACGATCATCATCGATACCCCGCACACCTATCTCTATTATGTGCTCGGCAACGGCCAGGCGCTGCGCTATGGCATCGGCGTCGGCCGCGACGGCTTCACCTGGTCCGGCGTCCAGACCATCACCAAGAAGGCGGAATGGCCGGATTGGACGCCGCCACCGGAAATGATCGCCCGCCAGCCCTACCTGCCGCGCTACATGGCCGGCGGCCCCGGCAACCCGCTCGGCGCCCGCGCCATGTATCTCGGCGGCACCGTCTATCGCATCCACGGCACCAATGCGCCGGAGACGATCGGCACCCACGTTTCCTCCGGCTGCCTGCGGCTGATCAACGAGGACGTGATCGACCTCTATTCTCGGGTCAACGTCGGAACCAAGGTGATCGTGCTGCCGATGACCGACCGCCGCGCCGATCTCGGTACGACGGTGCGATAAGCGCTGAAAGACTGGATTCAAGAGCGGCTCCGGCATTGGCCGGAGCCGTTTTCATTTCGCGGGCTCTCGTAGCCGGGGTGGAGCGCAGCGCAACCCGGGACGTCTGCATCCGCGCCGCAGGTCCCGGGTTACGCTGACGCTTCACCCGGGCCACGGACGGCCATGTTCAGCCAAACGGCGCGCGACCCAGAAACGCCGCAACACGGACACCGACCCGCCGCACTGGCGCATCTTTCCCCTTCCCTATAATAAGCGAATCGGGGGTTTCTCGATCCGGGGGAATGATGCGTCTGCCGATGCGTCCGAAGACGATAGTGATTGGCGTCGTGGTGATTGCGGCGTCGTTCCTGATCAGCCTGAAGGCTATGGACTGGCTGTCGCCGCATGCCGCGGTGCCGGCACCGCCGCTGGCCGAATTGCCGCCGCTGCCGCCGGCGCCGCGCAGCTCGGTGGTGATGGCGCCGGTCGCCATTGCGCTGTCAGCGATCCGCGACGTCGCCGACCGCGGTACGCCGAAGAATTTCAACGGCAAGGCCGACAATCCGGTGCCGCAGATCCTGCAGAATGCCGATATCGGCTGGACCGCCTCGCGTGGGCCGATCGCGGCGACCGGAGCAGAGGACGTGCTGTCGCTCACCACGCCGCTGACGGGTGCGCTGAACGTCACAGGCTCGCTGTCGGCGAAGGCGACGGGCGCGATCGGCGACGTGCTCGGTAGCCTGCTCGGCGCCAATGCGGCCAAGCAGATCGGCGACATCAACATCAAACAGATCAATGCCAACGCCGAGATCAAAGGCAATGTGGTCGTCACCTCGCGGCCCCGGCTGGCCGCAGCCTGGCGTATCGAGCCAAATCTACAGGCGCAGGTCAATCTCGGCGACACCGGCCTGTCGGTCGCAGGCGTCCGCGTCAACGTGCCGGCGCAGGTCAAGCCGCTGATCGATAAGACCGTCGCCGACCAGTTGACCGCCGTGCAGACGAAGATGCGCAACGATCCGACCTTCGAGCAGAATGCGCGCGCGCAATGGGCGAAAGCCTGCCGCTCGATTCCGCTGCAGGGCGCGGGTGCGGTCGCCAACATGCCGCCAATGTGGCTGGAGCTTCGCCCGATCCGTGCGCTGGCGGCGCAGCCGCGTGTCGACGCTTCCGCGGTAACGCTGACGCTCGGCATCGAAGCGGAGACCCGGATCACGGAGGCGCCGACCAAGCCGGACTGCCCGTTCCCGGCGACGATCCTGATCGGACCGCAGACGCCGGGCCATGTCAGCATCGGCATGCCTGTCGATATGTCCTTTGTGTCGCTGACAAAGCTTTTGGAGGCGCAGCTCGCCGGCAAGACCTTCCCGGAGGATGGCTCCGGTCCGGTCGACGTCACGGTGAAGCACGCGAGCGTGGCGGCCTCCGGCGATCGCCTTCTGATCTCGCTGCTGGTGAACGCGAAGGAGAAGAAGAGCTTCTTCGGCTTCGGCGCCGAGGCAACCGTGCACATCTGGGGACGGCCGGTGCTGGACCAGGCGCAGCAGATCGTGCGGCTGACCGATATCGAGCTGGCGGTCGAATCCGAGGCCGCCTTCGGCCTGCTAGGTGCTGCGGCGCGCGCCGCCGTGCCGCAGCTGCAGCGCGCACTCGCGGAGAAGATGACCGTCGACCTGAAGCCGTTCGCGAGCAACGCCCGCGAGAAGCTCGCCGCCGCGATCGCCGATTACCAGAAGAACGACGACGGCGTGAAGGTTTCGACCGAGATCACGAGCCTGCGACTCGCCGGCATCGCCTTCGACTCCAAGACGCTGCGCGTGATCGTGGAAACCGAAGGCGCGATCGACGTCTCAATCAAGAAGCTGCCGACCCTTTGAGGTTCTCCCTCGCCTCGCTCTTGTGGGGACCGCCGTAGCCCGGGTGGAGCGAAAGCGTAACCCGGGGCGCCGCTCGTCAGTGCTGATACAGCCGTCCCGGGTTGCGCTGCGCTCCACCCGACTACGGGCTGCGCGTGAGCAAACCTCCCCTGCGGCCTTGTTCTCGGTCCAGGGCTTTGCCGCCGTGATGGCACCGGATAGAACTGGCGGCGTTAATGATAATCCTCAACAAGAAGCCAGGGAGAAGAAACGATGAAACCGCTTGCGGCCGCCCTTGCGGCGGGTCTCGCGCTTGCCGCTTCCGGCGGCGCGGCCAACGCCCAGATTTCCGACGACGTGGTCAAAATTGGTGTGCTCACCGATATGTCCAGCCTCTATGCCGATGCCACCGGCAAGGGCTCGGTCGCCGCGGTGCAGATGGCGGTCGCCGACTACGGCGGCAAGGTGAAGGGCAAGCCGGTCGAGGTGGTCTCGGCCGACCATCAGAACAAGCCGGACGTCGGCGTCGCCATTGCCAGGAACTGGTACGATAACGAGAAGGTCGATGCGATCTTCGACGTGCCGACCTCCTCGGTCGCGCTGCCGATCTCGGCGCTGACGCGCGAGAAGAACAAGATCAATATCAATTCCGGCGGCGGCACGTCCGACCTCACCGGCGTTGCCTGCTCGCCCAACACCGTGCACTGGACCTACGACACCTACGCACTGTCGAACGTCGCCGGCAAGGCGATGGTCAAGCGCGGCGAGGACACCTGGTTTTTCGTCACCGCCGATTATGCGTTCGGCATGGCGCTCGAGCGCGACGCTGCCAACGTCGTCAAGGAAAGCGGCGGCAAGGTGCTCGGCGAGGTGCGCCACCCGCTCAACACCTCCGACTTCTCCTCCTTCCTGCTGCAGGCGCAGGCCTCGAAGGCCAAGGTCGTGGCGCTCGCGAATGCCGGCGGCGACACCACCAACGCGCTGAAGCAGGCCGCCGAATTCGGCCTCACCCAGGGCGGCCAGAAGATGATCGCGTTGTTGCAGGAGATCACCGACACCCATTCGCTCGGTATCCAGGCAACCCAGGGCCTGATCGTGACGGATGCCTTCTACTGGGACATGAACGACGAGACGAGGGCCTTCTCGAAGCGCTTCAATGAGAAGGTCGGGCACATGCCGACCATGATCCAGGCCGGGCTCTATTCGGCGACGATGCATTACCTCAAGGCGATCGAGGCCATCGGCGCCGACGAGGCGCCGAAAGTGATGGCGCAGATGCGGGCGACGCCGGTGAACGATTTCTTCGCCAAGAACGGCAAGATCCGCATCGACGGGCGGATGGTGCACGACATGTACCTGTTCGAGGTGAAGAAGCCCTCGGAGTCCAAGGGCGAATGGGACCTCTACAAGCTGCTCGCCACCGTGCCCGGCGACGAAGCGTTCCGTCCGCTCGACAAGGGCGGCTGCCCGCTGGTGACGCACTGACGCGCACGACGTAGGCGAATGGCGGATGGACCGCCCCATCCGTCATTTGCGCATCACGCCAACCGGTATGTTCCCCCGATCACCGGATCGCCGTCGGTCGTGACGATCCCTCGGGCGACCAGATCCTCCAGATGCGCCAGCACGGAATAGCCGGCAGCGCCGGTTAGCCGCGGATCGAGGCCGATATAGATCGCCCGCACCATGGTCGGGATGTCGGCTTCGCCCTTGGCGAGGCGATGCAGGATCGAGGCCTCGCGCGCCTTCCGGTGCCGCGCCAGGAAACGGACGTAGCGCGGCCCTTCGGTGATTTCGGGGCCATGACCCGAGAAATAGAGTTCCTCCGGCCGCTGCTGGAGCCGTTCCAGCGAAGCCATGTAGTCGATCATCGATCCGTCCGGCGGCGCCACGATCGAGGTCGACCAGCCCATCACGTGATCGCCGACGAAATTGATGCCGCGCTCGGGCCAGGCGAACGCGAGGTGATTGGCGGTATGGCCCGGCGTCGCCACCGCCTCCAGCGCCCAGCCGGAACCTTCGATCACGTCGCCGCTCTTGACCTCGATGTCCGGCCTGAAGTCGCGGTCGGCACCGGACTCCGGATTATGCTTCTCGCTCTCGAACCGCGGCCGCGAAGCGCGGTGCGGGCCCTCGGCATAAACGGGCGCGCCGGTCGCCTGCTTGATCCGCGCGGTGTTCGGCGAATGGTCGCGATGGGTGTGGGTGACCAGGATGTGCGTCACGGTCTCGCCGCGCACGGCATCGAGCAGCGCCTTGGCATGCGCTTCATCATCCGGGCCGGGATCGATGATCGCGACATTGCCCTGGCCCACGATGTAGCTGACCGTGCCGGTGAAGGTGAACGGGCTCGGGTTGTTGCAGAGGACGCGCCGCACGCCGGGGCGGGCTTCGTCGACCACGCCGGGCTGCAGCGGAAAATCGCGGTTGAACGGGATGTCGTCGTTGTCGGCCATGGCTGCACACCTGACGCTGATTCCGTCATGCCCGGGCAAAAGCGCGAAGCGCGTCTTCGCGCAGATGTCCCGGGCATCCACGCGCTTTCTTTCCGGAAGCTCACACGTGGATGGCCGGGACAAGCCCGGCCATGACGGAGAAAGGGGTTACATATCGCTCCACAAGATCAGCGCTTACGAAAACGCCTGGATGCCGGTGATGGCGCGGCCCAGGATCAGCGCGTGCACGTCGTGGGTGCCCTCATAGGTGTTCACGGTTTCCAAATTCGCGGCGTGGCGCATCACATGATACTCGATCTGGATGCCGTTGCCGCCGTGCATGTCGCGCGCCATGCGGGCGATGTCGAGGGCCTTGCCGCAATTGTTGCGCTTGACGATGGAGATCATCTCCGGCGCCATCTTGCCCTCGTCCATCAGCCGGCCGACGCGAAGCGAGGCCTGCAGGCCGAGCGCGATCTCGGTCTCCATATCCGCAAGCTTCTTCTGCACCAATTGCGTCGCGGCGAGCGGGCGGCCGAACTGCTTGCGGTCGAGCGTATATTGCCGCGCGCGGTGCATGCAGTCTTCCGCGGCGCCCATCGCGCCCCAGGAGATGCCGTAGCGGGCGCGGTTGAGGCAGCCGAACGGCCCCTTGAGACCCGAAACATTGGGCAGCAGCGCACTCTCCGGAACCACCACACCATCAAGCACGATCTCGCCGGTGATGGAGGCGCGCAGCGACAGCTTGCCACCGACCTTCGGCGCGGAGAGGCCCTTCATGCCCTTCTCCAGGATGAAGCCTCGGATCTGGTTGTCGTGCGCGGCCGACTTCGCCCACACTACGAAGACGTCGGCGATCGGCGCGTTCGAGATCCACATCTTGCTGCCCGTCAGCCGGTAGCCGTCGGAAACCTTCTCGGCGCGGGTCTTCATGCCGCCGGGATCGGAACCCGCATCCGGCTCGGTCAGGCCGAAACAGCCGACCCATTCTCCGGTGGCGAGCTTGGGCAGATATTTCTTGCGCTGGTTATCATCGCCATAGGCATAGATCGGGTACATCACCAGCGAGGTCTGCACCGAGTTCATCGAGCGATAGCCGGAATCGACCCGCTCGATCTCGCGTGCGACCAGGCCATAGGCCACATAGCTCGCATTCGCGCAGCCATATTCCTCCGGCAGCGTGACGCCGATCAGGCCGAGTTCCCCCATCTCGTTGAAGATCTCGCGATCCGTCTTCTCTTCCAGATAGGCGTTGATGACGCGGGGCAGCAGCTTGTCCTGCGCATAGGCGCGCGCGGTGTCGCGGATCATGCGTTCGTCTTCGGTGAGCTGGTCATCGAGCAGGAACGGATCATCCCACTGGAAAGAAGCCGCAGCCGGCTTGTCTTTGGCCTGGGGGCGCACGCTCATGAAGATCCCTTTCGTCTCGTCGTTTCGGAATTACCCGATAAATTAAAGCGCCGTGAGTGGAAGCGCAATTGCATTGGGTTCCCCTGGTCAGCTTTCGAGTTTCTCGTTGGAGACAATCTCGATGCCGAAACCGGACAATCCCTTGTAGTCATGCACGGATGAGGTGAGATTGCGGATCGAGGTGACGCCGAGATCGCGCAGGATCTGTGCGCCGACGCCGACCTCGCGCCATTGCCGGTTGCGATCTGCCTCCGCAGTCTGCGTGCCAACGGGCTCAACGGGAACACCGGCCGCGCCGTCGCGCAAGTAGACCAGCACACCGCGGCCAGCGTTCTTGAATTGGCGCAGAACGGCTTCCATGCGCGCCCCACCGGTGAAGATGTCCTTGACGATGTTCGGCTTGTGCAGCCGCGTCAGCACGTTCTTGCCGTCGCCGATGCCGTTATAGACGAAGGCGGCGTGCATGATCTCGTCGAATGGCGAGCGGTAGGCGTAGCCCTGCAGCGGGCCGATCGGGCTGTCGGTCGTGAACGTCGCGACCCGCTCGATCAGTTTCTCGCGGGCCTGGCGATAGGCAATCAGATCGGCGATCGTGACGTGCTTGAGCTTGTTGGCGGCGGCAAAGCGGGCGACCTGCTCGCCCTTCATCACCGTGCCGTCGTCGTTCATCAATTCGCTGATCACGCCGACCGGCGGCAGGCCGGCGAGCTTGCAGAGGTCGACCGCGGCTTCGGTATGGCCGGAGCGCAGCAGCACGCCGCCGTCGCGGGCGATCAGCGGGAAGATGTGGCCCGGCCGGGCAAAATCATTGGCGCCGGCATTGGGATTGGCGAGCGCGCGGCAGCAGGAGGCGCGCTCGTCGGCCGAAATGCCGGTGCCGCCATCGGGCTTGTAGTCGATCGAGACGGTGAAGGCGGTGGTGTGGCTGGAATCATTGTGCGCGACCATCGGGTCGAGCCGCAGCCGCTTCGCGTCGTCGGTGGTGATCGGCGCGCAGACGATGCCGGAGGTGTGACGGATGATGAAGGCCATCTTGTCGGCAGTACAGAGCGAGGCCGCGACGATCAGATCGCCCTCGCCTTCCCGATCCTCGTCATCGGTGACGACGACGAGTTCGCCCTTCGCAAAGGCTTGCAACACTTCCTGGATCGTATCGGCCATGTGTCAAAATCTCGCTTCTTGCTGCCAGTGCATTAGCCGGAACCGGCAGCCCGCGCCAGCATCAATCCGCATGGTAGCAGGCATACCAGCATGCATTCCGCCCACCAGCATCTAGGGCAACACCTCGCGCCGCTCGGCGAGCTGCACATCCATCTCGGCGCGCTTCTCTGCCAAGAGACCGGCGTCCGCCGCTTCGATCACCGAGAACAGCTCGCTCGCGTCGCTGATCCGCGTCACCGTCACGTAGTCGGCTCCGGCGGCGTAGAGATCGTTCACGTCAGCCAGGAAATCGGCGGTCGCGACGATCTTGGCGGTCGGATTGAGGCTCCGGACATGGCGGACCAGCTTCTCATTATTGGCGCCGACCAGGAGCGAATCCGGCACGCTCAGGATGATGATCTCGGCCTTGCCGATGCCGGCATGCACCAGCGTATCGACGTTGCTGATATCACCATAGATCACCTGCAGGCCGCGATCTTTCAAGGTCCTGAACACCAGCGGGTTGAAGTCGATGACGCTGATCTGCTCCAGCAGCGCCTCGTTCTGCCGCTCGATCTGGCTGAGCAGGGCGCTGGCGGCGCGAAAAAAGCCGAGGATGACGATCCGGCGGGGCGCGCCGTGGCCGCCCTCGGGGCCATCCGCTTCCACAGGGTGGGCCTGATCGAGGTCGCGAAGCCCGATCCGCTTCAATGGCCCGATCAGGGATCGGGTGATCTCCCCGCTCCTGGTGATCGCGAAGGTGCTGAGCACCGCCAACACCACGAAAGCGAAGGAGGCGGCGCTCGAGGTCGCGGTGGAGATGTGCCCGGCGGCAACGCCGGTCTGGATCACCACCAGCGAGAATTCCGAGATCTGCGCCAGGTTGATCGCCGGCAGCAGGCTGGCCCTCAAGCCCTGCTTCATCAGATAGAGCGGCGTGAACGTCGTGACCAGGCGGCTCACCACGGTGAACGCCGCGATCACCAGCGCAAGCCCGATCACCGAGAGACCGGGAACCGGGATCGTCATCCCGAGCGCGACGAAGAACAGTGTGATGAAGAAATCGCGCAAGGTGGTGACCTTGGCGGTGACGTCGAGCGCATACGGGAAGGTCGACAGCGATACGCCGGCGACCAGCGAGCCCATCTCGCGCGACAGATGCAGGCGTTCGGCAACCTCGCCGATCAGGAAGCACCAAGCAAGCGCGCCGAGCAGGATCAGCTCGGGGCGGCGTGCGATCTGCTGGAACAGCCGCGGCAGCACGTAGCGGCTGAGCACCAGCGCGGTCGCCACCAGCACGCCGACGCGCACGATCGAGAGCAGGACGATGCCGATCTGGAGGTTATCGAGGCTCGGCTGCACGGCGAGGAACAGGATCGCGAAGATGTCCTGCAGCACCAATACGCCCAGCGTGATGCGGCCGGGCAGCGTATCGAGCTCGCGCTTCTCGTAGAGCACCTTGACGATGATCACGGTCGAGGAGAGCGCGCAGGCGACGCAGAGATAGAGCGCGTCGAACTTGCCGCCGCCGCCCATCGACAGCCCGATGCCGACGAAAAACAGGATGCCGAGCAGGCAGCCGCCCAGGAGCTGGCCGCCGGCCGCGAACAGGATCACCTTGCCGGCGCGGACGATCTTCTTCAGGTCGATCTCAAGGCCGATCATGAACAGCATGAAGATCAGGCCGAGCTCGGATATGACGCTGATCGATTCCTGGGACTTGACCAGACCCGTGCCGAATGGACCAATCAAAAACCCGGCGATAAGGTAGGCCAGGATCAGGGGTTGCCGGGAGAAATGAGCTAACAGGCCGAGCACCCAGGCGAACAGGATGCTTAAAGTAATATCACCTATAAGTTCATGCATGTCTTGGCGCTTCTCCTCAGCGCAACCTAGAGACCCAAGCACGGGGGTCAAACGAGCAATCTGTCACATCCGCGCCCTTAGCCTGTTTCTGGCGATTCTGGCATCGCTGACCGCATCCCGCCCCTCTGTGGCGCAAAGCGGCAGCATCGAGCAGGGTTTTGCGAGTTCGCTGACGGCTGTTCCCGCCGAGAATCTCGTCGTTTCCGGCTCTTTCTACGTCCCAGTCTATTCCAGTGTTTCGATGAGCCAAGGCAGGCTCAGGGCCGATTTCTCGGTGACATTGAGTGTCCACAACACCTCCGAGACCAAGCCCCTTGTATTGAAGCGGATCGCCTATTTCGACACCGAAGGCAAGCCGGTTGAAAGCTACCTCAAGGCGCCGATCGCGCTGAAGCCGTTCGCAACCATCGAGGTCTTCATCCCCACCTCCGACGTGCGCGGCGGCACCGGCGCCAATTTCGTGGTGGACTGGGCGGCAGCCGGCGAGATCGCCGAACCCGCTGTCGAAGCGCTGATGGTTGGCAGCGTCGGCCCGGGGCACTATGCCTTCATCAGCCAGGGACGACCGATCAGGATCATCAGTAAGAACTAGCAAGAGGGCCATCGACTTTCTCCGGGCCTTCTCAACGACAACAACACGGGAGTGAATGTCCATGTCGTCAGCCCAATTCGATTTCGCGCCGCTGTTGCCCGCCGGCCTGCCGGCACCGGCCGCCAAGTGGACCGGGCTTGCCAAGTACAGCTTTGTCGGCGGCAACAACGATCCGGACGGGGTTCCGGTCGACGGGCTGATCGAGGCGGTCAACGCGGTGCTGAGGCGCGAGGGCAAGGCGCTCGCGACCTATAACCTCGCCCACGGCCCGCAAGGGTATCGGCCCTTGCGCGAATTCCTGATCCATAAGCTCAAGCGCGATGCCGGCATCGACTGCACGGCCGATGACATCTTGATCGTCTCCGGCTCGCTGCAGGCGCTCGACCTCGTCAACCACACGCTGCTGGCGAAGGGCGACACCGTGCTGATCGAGCAGGAGACCTATCAGGGCTCGCTGAACCGGCTCACACGGCTCGGCATCAATGCCGTCGGCATTCCCCTCGACCAGGACGGCATCCGGATCGATGCGCTGGCTGCCGCGCTCGCCGACCACAAGCGGCGCGGCATCACGCCGAAATATATCTACACCATCCCGACCGTGCAGAACCCGACCGGCACGATCCTGCCCGAGAGCCGCCGCGCCGAGATGCTGAAGCTGTCGCGCGACTATGGCGTGCCGATCTTCGAGGACGATTGCTACGCCGACCTCACCTGGAGCGGCGAGCGTCCGCCCGCGATCTATGCCATGAGCCAGCAGGGCGGCGTGATCCATATCGGCTCGTTCTCGAAATCGATCGCGCCCGCCTTGCGCGTCGGCTTCATCGTCGCGCCCTGGGAGGTGATGTCGCGGATGCTGGCGCTGAAGACGGACGCAGGCTCCGGCGCGCTGGAGCAGATGGTGCTCGCGGAATATTGCGCGCCCCGTTTTGCGACCCATGTCCCGGAGCTGACGCGCGGCCTGCGTGCCAAGCTCGATACGCTGATGGAGGCGCTGAGCGAGCAGTTCGGCACCGTCGCGGAATTCGAGGAGCCGAAGGGAGGCATCTTCCTCTGGGTCAAGCTGCCGGATCATGTCGATACGCTCAAGCTCTATCAGGCGGCGCTCGCCGCAGGCGTCTCCATCAATCCGGGACCGGAATGGTCGACCAACAAGGCGTGGTCCGGCAGCCGGCTGCGGCTGTGCTTCGCGAGCCCCTCGCATCAGCAAATCCGCGAAGGTGTGGCAGTCCTCGCCGATGTCTGCCGGCGCGAATTCGGCGTGCCGACGCGCAGCGGCAATATCGAGCGCGCGCAGCGCTGAACGCAGTTGCTTGCTGAACAGTTGTTCAGAATTCTCCCCGAATTCCCACGGAACGTTTCCGCAGCAAGTGCCGTTTAGTCTCGGCACATGGAGGAGGACATTATGAAGAAACTTGCTTACGTCTTTGCAGCGCTCGGCGCGATTGCCGTTGCAATTCCGTCGATCGCCAATGCGGAGACGGTCGTGATCAAGCGTGGCGACCATCATCGTCATTGGCGCGGCGCTCACGCCGAGATGCGCGGCCCCGGCTGGCATCATCGCCATCACGACAAGGTGGTGATCATCAAGAAGCACCATCACAATTACGGCTACTGAGGTGCGACAGGAATGGCTCCGCAAGGGGCCATTCTTTTTTTGCGGGCAACACGAAGTGCGATGCGCGTAGGATGGGTAGAGCGAAGCGAAACCCATCGCGATGGAGCAAGCCGCGCGAGTCAAGCCTGGGAGACGACGGGAGGAGAGATCATGCCTCAAATGTCCAACAGCTCTCCGCTGTCATCATCCGCGAAGGCGGATGATCCAGTATTCCAGAGGCAGTCGTGCTTGGACCGAGAGGCTGCCGGATACTGGATGCCCGCCTTCGCGGGCATGACGGTGGAGTGAGTGGATATGCATCCGCATTCTCGCGGCGCCTTGCGCCCGAGCTTTGCGTCTCGTTTCACCCTCCTCGAAATAAAGAGGGCGCAGGGAAAGCCGGGTGCTGGTTGCACCCGTGGGTCCCGTGCAACAAAAAGCACGGGGGTAGGACCACAGGTTCAACCGAAGCATTCCGGCTTTCCCTGCGCGATGGTGTTACGGTTTCCTTCGCGCTCTCCTTGGTGACCGGGCTTTCTTGCCACCATCACTCGCGGATCATTCTCCGCCAGTTTAGCGCCAGCGTCGGGGCGCCAGGACCACGCGACTTCGCCGTCCGCGAGTGTCACGCTCGTCAGTCGCAACACTCTCGTCCACCGCATCTCACCGCAACGTTCGTGACGATCGCGAGCCGCCCCTCATTCGGATGAGACGCGCGGAGTTAAATCACTGATTTGCCCGACGACGGAAGCGGAATGTTTATTGCGCGGGGACTGGACAGACTTTTGGCTGATTTGCCCGTCGGGTTGATGTGTCGCACCCGAAGCAGCCACATCGTCGTTGCGAGCACAGCGAAGCAATCCATAGCGCCGCAAGCCGAGAGATGGATTGCTTCGCTCCGCTCGCAATGACGGGGACTTGTCATTCCGGGGCGATGCGCCAGCATCGAGCCCGGAATCTATCTCTCCACCTGCGCCTGCGGCCTGATGGATTCCGGGCTCGTCCTTCGGACGCCCCGGAATGACGGAGAGAGTCAAATGGGCTCGGCCAGGATCTCAGCGCCAGTTGCAGATGCCGCCGGAGCGGCAGGGCCAGGTCTGGATGCGGGTGTCGCGAGCCTGGGCGTTGAGCGGGTTGCCATGGCGGCGGGCAAGCTTGGCGCGGGCGGGAACGCGGCGCTCGGTGCGCACCGACCGCTCAGGCGCAGGCGCAGCACGCGCCGCCCTGACCCTTTTCGTCTCTACCGGCTTCGGTTCCGTGACCACATGTGCAGCATCATTGTGATCGCTCTTGGCTTCGACGGGAACCGGCGCGAACTCGGTCGGCGGGCCGAGGCGCTTGGGCGACAGCACGGCCTTGGAGAGGTCGAGATTGAAATAGTCGCCGGGGCGATAATCGTCCGCCAGCGCCGGGACGCTCAGGACCAGGGCGGCGGTGGCAACGGCGGCCAGAACTGCATTTCTGGAGCTCACCGAACGCCTCCGAAATGACTCCAAGTGGACACGCCCATCATGTAGGAAGCCGGCCGGACAATTCCAGCCGATCCTGTGGGCACGGTTACCGGTCAACGAAAACAATGGCCGCAGGTTGCTTCCTGCGGCCCAAGAATAGGCTCAAGAATCAGCCCAAGCACCGGACCGGATCGGAACCTACTCGGCCGCCTGCGCGACCGGCTGACCGATCGCAGCTTCGAGCCGCTGGCACTCCTGGCGATAGCGAGCGACGTTCGCTTCCTTGACGTGGCCGTAGCCGCGTACCAACTCCGCAGCCTTCGCCAGCGCCACCAAGCGCGGCAAATCGAGCGGCTTGTTGCCGAGATGGCGCAGGATCATCGCCGAATATTCGCCCGGCAGCGCCCGCTCCATCCGCCGCTCGGCGGTGTAGCCGAAGATATCGAGCGCGGAACCACGCAAGCGTTTCAGCCGCGCCAGCAGCCTGAACGCGCTGAACACCCAGGGCCCGAACTCGCGCTTCTGCAGATGTCCGGTGACCTTGTCGCGACGCGCGAACAGCGGCGGGGCGAGCAGCACCTTCAACCCGGGCTCGCCGTCGAATTGCTCCTTCAACGCCCTCGCGAATTCGCCATCGGTATAGAGCCGCGCGACCTCGTACTCGTCCTTGTAGGCCATCAGCTTGAACAGGCCTTTTGCAAACGCCTCCGTCAGCTCATGTGAGCCGGGGGCCGCTGCCGTCTCGGCGGCCCGCACCCGCGCGACGTCGGCGAGGTAACGCTGCGAATAGGCCTCGTCCTGATAGTCAATGAGAAACTTGGTGCGGAAGGCGATGGTCTCGTCGAGCGTGCGCCGTGCCGGCGCCGCGCTCGACGTTTTGAAGCGCGCGGCGCTGACGACGCGCGCCAGGTCGTGCGCGGCGAGCCGGCCCCATGAGAAGGCCATCTTGTTCATCTCGACGGCGGCGCCGTTCAGCTCGATCGCCTTCATCAGCACCTCCAGCGACATCGGCACCGCGCCGCGCTGGAAGGCGAAGCCGAGCAGGAAGGCGTTGGTGGCGATGCTGTCGCCCATCAGCGCGGTGGCAAGGCCGGTGGCGTCGAGGATGTCGAGGTCGGACGAGGTGACGGCTTGGCTCAGCGTGTCACGCATCGCGCCCGCCTCGAAATCGAGGTCGGGATTCATCACGAAGCTCGCGGTCGGCAGCAGGTCGGCATTGACGATCGCGCGCGTCACGCCGCGTTCGGCCCGGCTGAGCGCCGCGACGCTGGTCGCGACCACGATGTCGCAGCCGAGGATCAGATTGGCGCCGCCCGCGGCGATGCGGACGCTGGCGAGATCCTCCGCACGCGGCGCAAGGCGGACATGGCTCATGACCGCGCCGTTCTTCTGCGACAGGCCGGTGAAATCGAGCGTCGAGCAGGCGAGCCCTTCGACATGGGCGGCCATGCCGAGCAGCGCGCCGATGGTGATGACGCCGGTGCCGCCGATACCGGTGACGAGAATATTGTAGGGGCCGGACAGCGCCTGCGGCTTCGGCGTCGGCAAATCCTTAAACAGTGCCGACGGATCGGTAGCGGCGCGGTCGGCCTTGCGCAGCTTGGGATTGTTGACGGTGACGAAGCTCGGGCAGAAGCCCTCGATGCAGGAGTAATCCTTGTTGCAGTTGGACTGGTCGATGCGACGCTTGCGACCGAATTCGGTCTCGAGCGGCTGCACCGAGACGCAGTTCGATTGCACCGAGCAATCGCCGCAGCCCTCGCAGACGCGCTCGTTGATGAAGACACGCTTGGGCGGATCGGGATAGAGCCCGCGCTTGCGGCGACGGCGCTTCTCGGCCGCGCAGGTCTGGTCGTAGATCAGGACCGTGAGGCCGGCGATGTCGCGGAGCTCGCGCTGTACGGCATCGAGCTCGCGGCGGTGATGGATGGTGGCACCGGCGGGGAAATAGTTGGCGGGATATTTGGTCGGATCGTCGGAGACGATGGCGATGCGCTTGGTGCCTTCGGCGGCGACCTGATGCGCGATCTGCGACACGTTGAAGCTGCCTTCGGCGGGCTGACCGCCGGTCATCGCGACCGCATCATTATAGAGGATCTTGTAGGTGATGTTGACGCCGGCGGCGGCCGCGGCGCGCAGTGCGAGCAGGCCCGAATGGGTGTAGGTGCCGTCGCCGAGATTCTGGAAGACGTGCTTCTCGTCGGTGAACGGCGCCTGCCCGATCCAGGCCACGCCCTCGGCGCCCATATGCGAGATGGTGGCGGTGCGGCGCGCCGGGATCGACAGCGCCATGCCGTGACAGCCGATGCCGGCCATGGCGCGGCTGCCTTCCGGGATCTTGGTCGAAGTGTTGTGCGGACAGCCCGAGCAGAAATAGGGCGTGCGCTGCAGTTTTGCGGCGCCGATGCCCTCGGCCGGCCGATCGAAGGCCTCCAGCTTGGCGAGGCGTTGCTCCAGCATCGGGCTGCGGTGGCCGAGCTTGCGCAGCCGCCCGACGACAGCGGCAGCGACCATGGTCGGCGTCAATTCCCCTTCGCTCGGCAGCAGCACCGCGCCGCTCTCGTCGCGCTTGCCGACCACCGACGGCCGCCTGGAAGCATCCACATTGTAGAGGATGCGGATGAGCTGGTCCTCGATGAAGCCACGCTTCTCCTCGACCACGAGCACGTCCTGCAAGCCCTCGGCGAAGGCGCGGGCGCCGGATTCCTCCAGCGGCCATGTCAGCGCGACCTTGTAGATGCGAAGACCGAGCGCTTGCGCCTCGGCGTCGGTGATACCAAGCTCAGCCAGCGCCTGTCGCAGATCGAGATAGGCCTTGCCGGTCGCCATGATGCCGAGCCGCGCCGGCTTGGAGTCGAGCACGATGCGGTCGAAGCGGTTGGCGCGGGCAAAGGCGGCGACGGCCTGCATCTTCGGGCCGTGCAGGCGGCGCTCCTGTTCGAGCGGCGCATCCGGCCAGCGGATGGAGAGGCCATCCGGCGGCATCTCGAAATCATCCGGCGTGACGATGCGGATGCGGTCGGGGTCGCTGATGATCGAGGCCGAGCTCTCCACCGTCTCCGAGATCGCCTTGAAGCCGACCCAGCAGCCGCTGTAGCGCGACAAGGCGAAGCCAAGGATGCCGAGGTCGAGATAGTCCTGCAGCGTGGCCGGATTGACGACCGGCATCAGCGCCGATGCGAACACCTGCTCGCTCTGATGCGCCAGCGTCGAGGACTGGCAGCCATGGTCGTCGCCGGCGAGCGCGATCACGCCGCCATTCCGCGAGGTGCCGGCGGAATTGGCGTGCTTCAGCGCATCGAGCGAGCGGTCGACGCCGGGTCCCTTGCCGTACCAGATGCCGAACACGCCATCGACCTTGGCGCCCGGAAACATGCCGACCTGCTGGCTGCCCCACACCGCGGTCGCGGCCAGATCCTCGTTGAGGCCGGGGACGAAGGCGATGTCGTGCTGCTTGAGGAAAGATTTCGCCCGCCACAATGTGTGGTCGTACATGCCGAGCGGCGAGCCGCGGTAGCCGGAGATGAAACCCGCTGTGGTGAGTCCCTGCGCACGATCGCGTTCGCGCTGCAGCATGGGAAGCCGCACCAGCGCCTGGGTACCGGAAAGAAAGATGCGTTTGACGTCCAACCGGTACTTGTCGTCCAGGCCAACTTCCATCAGCGACATGCTTCGCTCCCCGTTCGTGCAAGCTTTTTATGGCTGCATAAAATGCACCGTTTTGCTATGCGTTGAAGGGCCTGCATTCATGGCCTGACAGCATATCTCCCGCCCCCTTGCCGGCCCCGCGCATCTTTGAAACGCTATCGTCAACGGGGAGAACCCCGATGGACAAGAACGAAAAGCGGGAGTGAAGCAGAGATGCGCCTTCAAGATCGTGTCGCCATCGTCGTCGGCGCCGGCCAGAGCCCCGGCGAGGGCATCGGCAACGGCCGCGCCACCGCGCTCACTTTCGCGCGCGAAGGCGCCAAGGTGCTGTGCGTCGACCACCATTTCGAATCGGCGCAGGAGACCGTCGACATGATCGCGGCGAAGGGCGGCACCGCTGTCGCCTTCAGGGCCGACGTGACGAAGAACGCCGAGATCAAAGCGATGGTGGCGGACGCGCATCGGCGCTGGGGCAAGGTCGATATCCTGCACAACAATGTCGGCGTCAGCCTCGCAGGCGGCGATGCCGAACTGCTCGAGATCAGCGAAGAGGCGTTCGACCGCTGCGTCGCGATCAACCTCAAGAGCTGCATCCTCGCGGCCAAGCATGTGATCCCGATCATGCGCGCGCAGAACAGCGGCGCCATCATCAATATCTCCTCGATGGCGGCGATCACGACCTACCCTTACGTCGCTTACAAGGCGACGAAGTCGGCGATGATCGCCTTCACCGAACAGCTTGCCTATCAGAACGCGCAATACGGCATTCGCGCCAATGTGATCCTGCCCGGCCTGATGAACACGCCGATGGCAGTCGACACCCGCGCCCGCGAATTCAACAAGAGCCGCGCGGAAGTCGAGGCCGAGCGCGACAGCAAGGTGCCGCTGCGCCAAAAGATGGGCACCGGCTGGGACGTCGCCAACGCCGCGCTGTTTCTGGCGTCAGATGAAGCGAGTTTTATTACGGGTGTCACATTGCCTGTGGATGGGGGTGCCAGCGTACGGCGCGGTTGACTGCTTTACCTCGCCCCGCTCTTGCGGGGAGAGGTCGGCGCGCAGCGCCGGGTGAGGGGTCTCTCCGCGAACGCATTTCTCTCAAAACCTAAGATGCGGAGACTCCCCTCACCCCGCCCCTCTCCCCGCAAGAGCGGGGCGAGGGAGAAGGGGCAGCACGGCTGTATCATCTGGTTAAGATTCAATGGATGGCTTGAAAATATTGAAGAATTCCAGCCACACGATGATGTGACGGTCTATCCCCGTAATTCGAAATCCTGACTCGTTCTGGTCGCATGTTCTTCACGAGCGCTGGGTAATACGCGCCCCGTCGATGGTTAACGAATCCGAGGGACCATGAACGACGAATTCGACTACGAGCTGACGACGGATCAGTGGGAAGTTCTCAAAGCGTTGCGTGCACCTGCAGCAAACCCTTCGAGAATAAGCAGGTTTGCGGTCGAAAGCCTGATCACGCTCGGGCTCGCCGCGATGCGGGGCGATTCGCTCGCGTTAACACCTGCCGGACGCAAGGTGCTGGTGCGCGGCTCGTCGAAACTGCTGCAGGACCTCGCCGCTTGAGGTGAGGACCGCAGCGGGATGATTTTTCCTCGAAACCATCCCGCTTCATCTTTTTGTAATGCGTGATCACGCTCCGGGCCCGCGCGGCGTCATGCCGCGTGGGCCTTTGTTGGAATGGTCGCTTCGCCGTGATGCGTCAGCGGCTTCATGCCGGTGGCGCTGCGGAGCAACACATAGAAGACCGGCGTCAGGAACAGACCGAAGATCGTGACACCGATCATGCCGGAGAACACCGCGACGCCCATCGCGCGACGCATCTCCGAGCCGGCGCCGGTCGAGAGCACCAGCGGCAGCACGCCCATGATGAACGCCATCGACGTCATCAGGATCGGGCGAAGCCGCAAACGGCTCGCCTCGATCGCGGCGCGGATCGGCGAACGCCCGGCGAACTCCAACTCGCGTGCGAACTCGACGATCAGGATCGCGTTCTTCGCCGACAATCCCACCAGCACAATCAAGCCGATCTGGGTGAAGATGTTGTTGTCGCCGCCGGAGAGCCAGACGCCGAACATCGCAGCCAATAGTCCCATCGGCACGATCATGAGGATCGCGAGCGGCAGCGTCAGGCTTTCATAGAGCGCAGCCAGCACCAGGAAGACCAGGAGGATCGCGAGCGGGAAGACCCAGAGGCCGGAATTGCCGGCGATGAACTCCTGATAGGTCAGGTCGGTCCATTCGAAGGCAAAGCCCGGCGGCAGCACTTCGGCGGCGATCCGCGTCGCCGCTTCCTGCGCCTGGCCGGACGAATAGCCGGGCGCCGCAGCGGCGTTGATGTCCGAGGACAAAAAGCCGTTGTAGCGGATCGCGCGCTCTGGCCCTGCGCTCTGGCGGATCTTCAGCAGCGCCGATAGCGGCACCATGTCGCCGGAGGCCGAACGCACCTTCAACTGCCTGATGTCGTCGGCGCGGGCGCGGAACGGCGCGTCGGCCTGGACATAGACTGAGTACGTACGACCGAATTTGTTGAAGTCGTTGACGTAGTACGAGCCCAAATAGATTTGGAGCGTGTTGAACACCTCCGTCACGGGCACGCCGAGCTGCAGCGCCTTGGTGCGGTCGATGTCGGCATAGAGCTGGGGAACGTTGACCTGGAAGCTCGAGAACAGGCCGGCGATCTCCGGCGCCTTCGACATCGCCGCCATGAACGCCTTGGTCGCCTCGTTGAGCGCGTCATAGCCGAGGCCAGCGCGATCCTCGATCTGCAGCTTGAAGCCGCCGATGGTGCCGAGACCGTTGACCGGCGGCGGCGGGAACATCGCGATGAAAGCTTCCTGGATGCCAGCATATTTCTTGTTGAGCTCGGCGGCGATCGCATTGCCGCTGAGCGAAGCGTCCTTGCGCTCGTCGAACGGCTTCAGCGTCGAGAACACGATGCCGGCGTTGGAGGAGTTGGTGAAGCCGGAGATCGACAGACCCGGGAAGGCCACCGAGCTTTCGACGCCGGGCTGGGTCAGCGCGATGTCGCTCATCTTGCGGATGACCTCCTCGGTGCGATCCAGCGTCGCGCCGTCGGGCAGCCGCGCGAAGCCGACCAGATACTGCTTGTCCTGGCCGGGAACGAAGCCGCTCGGCACCTGCTTGAACAGCACGGCGGTGACGCCGATCAGGAGCACATAAACGCCCATCACGGCGGCCTTGCCGAAGATCACCTTGGTGACGCTGCGGCCGTAATTCTCCGAGGAGCGCGTGAAGACGCGGTTGAAGCCCCGGAAGAACCAGCCCAGCCCCTTGTCCATGATCAGCGTCAGCCTGTCCTTGGGCTCGTGATGGCCCTTCAGCAGCAGCGCCGAGAGCGCCGGCGACAGTGTCAGCGAGTTGATCGCCGAGATCACGGTCGAGATCGCGATCGTCAACGCGAACTGCTTGTAGAACTGCCCGGTGAGGCCGGAGATGAAGGCGAGCGGCACGAACACCGCGATCAGGACCAGCGCGATCGCGATGATCGGGCCGGACACTTCCTTCATCGCCTGGTAGGTGGCCTCCCGCGGCGACAGGCCGGACTCGATATTGCGTTCGACGTTCTCGACCACGACGATGGCGTCGTCGACGACGATGCCGATCGCGAGCACCAGGCCGAACAGGCTGAGCGCGTTGATGGAGAAGCCGAACACATGCATCACCGCGAAGGTGCCGACGATCGACACCGGCACCGCGAGCAGCGGAATGATCGAAGCGCGCCAGGTCTGCAGGAACAGGATCACCACCAGCACGACCAGCACGATCGCTTCCAACAGCGTGTGCACCACCGCCTCGATCGAGGAACGCACGAACTGCGTGGGATCGTAGACGATCTTGAAGTCGACGCCATCGGGCATGTTCTTCTTGATCTCGGCCATGGTGGCGCGGACCTTGGTGGAGATATCGAGGGCGTTGGAGCCGGGCGCCTGGTTGATCGGGATCGCGACCGCCTGCTTGTTGTCGAGCAGGGAGCGCAGGCCATATTCGGAAGCCCCTAACTCAATGCGCGCGACGTCACGCAGCCGTACCACCTCGCCGCGCGCGCCGGTCTTCACCACGATCTCACCGAACTGCTCTTCGCTGGCAAGCCGGCCCTCGGCGTTGACGGAGAGCTGCAGGTCGATGCCCTTGACGCTCGGTGAGGAGCCGACCACGCCGGCGGCGGCTTCGACATTCTGCGCCTGGATCGCCCTGACGATATCGCTCGCGGTCAGGCCGTGCTCGGCGGCCTTCTGCGGATCGACCCAGACCCGCATCGAATAGTCGCCGGCGCCATAGAGCTGGACGTCGCCGACGCCGTCGATCCGCGCCAGCCGGTCCTTGACATTGAGCACTGCGTAGTTGCGCAAATACGTCATGTCGTAGCGGTTGTTCGGCGACAACAGATGCACGACCATGGTGAGGTCGGGCGAGCTCTTCTTGGTGATGATGCCGAGCTGGCGCACCACCGCCGGCAGGCGCGGCTCGGCCTGCTGCACGCGGTTCTGCACGAGTTGCGTCGCCTTGTCGGGGTCGGTGCCGAGGCGGAAGGTCACCGTCAGCGTCATCGCGCCGTCGGTGGTCGCCTGGCTGCTCATATAGAGCATGTTCTCGACGCCGTTGATCTGCTCCTCGATCGGGGTCGCGACCGTTTCCGCGATCACCTTCGGATTGGCGCCGGGATAGGTGGCGCGCACCACGACCGAGGGCGGCACGACATCGGGATACTCCGAGATCGGCATCGCGAGCAGCGAGATCAGGCCGGCGAGGAAAATCAGGACCGACAGCACGCCTGCAAAGATCGGGCGGTCGATGAAAAATTTCGAGAGATTCATGGGTGTGCCCCCGCCTGTGCGGAGCCTTCCAATGCGATCAATTCAGGAGTTGGGGAGTTTCTCCTTCTCCCCGCACGCGGGGAGAAGGTCGGGATGAGGGGAGCTTCCGCAAACACGGTGAGAGATAGACTCGTGGTTCCCCCTCACCCGGATCGCATCTTCGATGCGATCCGACCCCTCCCCGCGAGCGGGGCGAGGTGGAGTCCGGCGGATCGATCGAGCGCCAAGTCATCACGCATCACTGCTGCGCCAGATGCTGATTGTTGCTACCGGCAGCGGCCTGCTGGGTGCCCCGCGCGCCCATTTCGGCGATCTCCAATTTCAGGAGAGCGCCGGGGCGCACGCGCTGCAGGCCATTGACGACGATGCGCTCGCCGGGCTTCAGGCCCGAGGTGACGATACGCAGGCCGTCGACGGTGCCACCGAGCGCGACCGGACGGTAGACTGCGCGGCTATCCTCGCCGACCACCATCACGAATTTCTTGTCCTGGTCGGTGCCGATCGCGCGCTCATCAACCAGCACAAGCGTCTGCTTCTGCGGCTGGCCCATGCGCACGCGGGCGAACTGACCCGGGATCAGGCGCCCGTCTTCATTGCGGAACACCGCCCGCACGCGGATGGTGCCGCTCTGGCCGTTGACCTGGTTGTCGATGAGCTGGATATGCCCCTTGGCGGTCGTGCCGCCGGACGTCGTCATCTCCACCGGGATCCGGTCGAGATTGCCGCGCGTGCCGGAGGCATCTGCGATCGAGTTCAGCGCGCGCAGCACCACCTCTTCGTCGGCGTCGAAGCTGGCATAGATCGGATTGACCGAGACCAGCGAGGTCAACACCGGCGACGCGGTACCGGCCGCGACGAGATTGCCGACGGTGACCTCGAACTTGCCGACGCGGCCGTCCACGGGAGCGCGCACTTCGGTGTAGTCGAGATTCAGCTTTGCGGTTTGCAGCGTCGCTTCGGCGGCCTTGACGTTGGCGATGGCTTCGCGATTGGCATTGTCGCGCTGGTCATAGTCACGCCGGGTCACGACCGCGTTGCCGACGAGCTGCGCGCCGCGTTCGAGCTCGCTTGTGGTGAAGACCACACGCGCTTTGGCGGCCTCGAGCTGCGCCTTGGCCTTGTCGACCTCCGCGGCGTAAGGCGCGGGATCGATCTTGAACAGGACATCGCCGGCCTTCACCAGCGAGCCCTCGGTGAAGTTGGTCGCCAGGATCGCGCCGGCGACACGCGGCCGCAGCTCGACACGGTCGATGGCCTCGAGGCGGCCGGAGAAATCGTCCCACAGATTGGCCTGTCGGGGCTCGATGGCCGCGACCGTTACGGCGACGGCCTGCTCAGGCGCCGTGGCCGCGCTGGTCGCCTGCGCGGCATAAAAATATCGGCCGGAAAGAACCGATCCGGCCGCCGCGACGGCGCCAACGATCACAATACCGCCAACGATGCGTCGGAATCGGCCGGAACGGGGGGTAATACGGGCGGGGGGCATTTGCGCGCTCCATAATGTAGTGAGCGCTACAAATGTGGATCTGGACGCCGGTCCGCAAGATACTTATGTAGCGGATGTTAAGAAATTTTCAGGGAGCACGCAATGGCGATGGGCAGGCCCCGGGCGTTCGACGCCGACGCGGCGCTGGACCAGGCGATGGAAGTGTTCTGGCGGCACGGCTATGAGGGCGCGACGATCGCGCAACTCACTGAAGTTATGGGCATAAATCCGCCGAGCCTGTACGCGGCCTTCGGCAGCAAAGAGGGCCTGTTGAAGGCAGCGCTCGATCGTTATAGCGCCAAACGCGCCTGCTGGATGGAAGAAATCGTGAGCGCGCCGACCGCCCGCGGGGTGGCCGAGCGCATGCTGATGGGCACCGCCGATACCCAGACCGACCCGGCCAACCCACCCGGCTGCCTGCTGGTCCAGGGCGGTCTTGCCTGCGGCACCGGCTCGGCAAACGTTCCATTCGAACTCGCCGCCCATCGGGCGCAGACCGAAAACCAGCTCCGCGAGCGCTTCGTCAGGGCGAAGGCCGAGGGCGACCTGAAGGAAACCGCTGACCCCGCCGCGCTCGCGCGCTATCTCTCCGCAGTCATCGCCGGCATGGGCGTGATGGCCTCGTCGGGCGCCGACCGCGAGGCACTGCGGCAGGTCGCCGCGGTATCGGTGAAGGCGTTCGAGGAGCAGAGTAATTCGTAAGTCGCCTGCCCCGCTCCGTCCGCTCAGCTTGAACCTCTGCCGGGTTTGATCTGAAAATGGTGCGAGCCTGACCGGGTTGGGGAGTGACCGGCGATGAAGCATTGGAGCCGCTGGCTGCCAGGTCTCGACGCCATCAGTCGATATGAAGGGGCGTCGCTCCGCCACGATGTCTTCGCCGGGCTCGTGCTGGCGACCATGCTGGTCCCGGTTGGGATTGCCTACGCGGAAGCATCGGGCTTGCCCGGCATCTACGGTCTGTACGCAACGATCGTACCGCTGCTGGTCTACGCGTTGTTCGGGCCCAGCCGCATCCTTGTGCTGGGACCGGACTCGGCTCTCGCAGCCGTCATCCTCGGCGTCGTCGTTCCGCTGTCGGGTGGCGATCCTCTGCGCGCCGCAACCTTGGCCGGCGCAATGGCGATCGTATCCGGGACGGTATGCATTCTGGCAGGCATCGCGCGTCTGGGTTTTGTGACCGAGCTTCTCTCCAAGCCGATACGCTACGGTTACATGAACGGAATTGCCCTGACCGTGTTGGTCAGCCAACTGCCAAAGCTGTTGGGTTTCTCCATCGAGAGCGAGGGACCGTTGCGGAGCTTGTGGGCAATCGGCGATGCGATCCTTGAAGGCAAGACCAACTGGATCGCCTTCGGGATTGGTCTCGGCACCCTGATCATTATTCTCGTGCTCCGGAACAACAAGCGGCTGCCAGGTATCCTGATTGCAGTGGTCGCGGCGACGCTCATCGTCGGTGCGCTGGGTCTCGGGCCGCATTACGGCGTCACCGTCCTGGGTCCTCTTCCGCAGGGGTTGCCGGGCTTCGCCGTTCCTCTGATCGGCATCAATGACATAGTGCCGGTCGTGCTCGGCGGCTCTGCCGTCGCGCTGATATCGTTCGCCGACACCAGCGTGCTTTCGCGCGCCTTTGCCGCACGATTGGACACACAGGCCGATCCCAACCAGGAGATGGTGGGGCTTGGCGCCGCCAATCTGGCAGCCGGCTTTTTCCAGGGCTTTCCGATCAGCAGCAGCAGTTCGCGCACGCCGGTTGCCGAAGCCGCCGGCGCCCGCACCCAACTGACTTGTGTCGTCGGCGCGCTGGCCATCGCCCTTCTGCTGCTGGTAGCGCCAAACCTCCTTCAGCACTTGCCCAACGGCGCGCTCGCCGCCGTCGTCATCGCCGCCGCGATCGGGTTGTTCGAGGTCACCGACCTCAAACGGATCTATCGCATCCAGCAATGGGAGTTCTGGCTGTCGATCGTCTGCTTTGTCGGCGTGGCCGTGCTCGGGGTGATTCCGGGAATTGGCCTCGCGATCGCCATCGCCATCGCCGAATTTCTATGGGACGGGTGGCGCCCGCATTCGGCCGTGTTGGGCCGCGCCGACCGCGTCAAAGGTTATCACGACATCACCAGATATCCGGATGCACGCCAGGTCCCGGGGCTGGTGCTGTTTCGGTGGGACGCGCCTTTGTTCTTCGCCAACGCCGAATTCTTCAACGAGCGCATTATGGATGCCGTGGCGAAATCACCGACGCCCGTGCGCTGGCTGGTCGTTGCCGCGGAGCCGGTCACCAGCGTGGACGTCACCGCCGGCGATACACTTTCCCAGCTGGACGAGACACTGCACGCGCGGGGCATCGAGCTTCGTTTTGCCGAACTCAAGGATCCCGTAAAGGACAAGCTGAAGAAATTCGGATTATTGGCGCAGCTCGGCGAGGACAGCTTCTTCCCGACTGTCGGCGCCGCCGTTTCCGCCTACCTGGACATCAACAGTGATGTGGAATGGGAGGACTGGGAAGACCAAGCCGGCCGCTAGAGTGTGTGCTCACAAAGGCGCACATGTCAGCTTCTGACGACCAAGCGGAAATCTTATGATCAGTCGGAGCATTACCGCTCGTGACCCAAAGCGGACGTAAACCTTCGCCAGCTACTGAGCTTCAACGTATCGGATGATGCTCTGATTCTGGACGTTCGCGACCAATTCATCCGTGCGGGATAAAAGCCGACGTAGCAAGGGCGACGGATTTGCCTGATTGTATCCCAAGGCCAAATCGACCGTTGGAGTGCCGCCCTCAAGCGCTCTGGCGACGACGTTCGGTGCAAGCATGTTCTGCGCATAGAGCGGGACGAGGCTAATTCCGCCCGTGGAGGCCACGAGCGACATGGCCGATGATATGTTTTCACCTTCATACTTCGCCTTGAGGGTAATGCCGACTCGGGCTGCGTAGTTCTGTATGACATCCTGCAAGACCGGCGATGTTCTTGCCGAGCTGACATAGATCTCGCGGGCGAGATCCTGCGGACGAATCTTCTTCCGTGATGCCAAGCGGTGTTCGGCCGGCAGCACGGCAATTAAGGGCTCCTTTGCCAATATCTTGAAAACGACGCCGTCGTTGTCTTTTTCCGGACGAAGGAAAGCGATGTCCAGCTTTCCCCGCATCAATGCCAGTGCGAGTTCTGGCGAAGATTGCGTACTGAGCGTCACGTCGACATCGGGTGCTTCCTCGCGGAGCATACGCAGCAGCTGAGGGAGCCACATCACCTCCAGCCCGACGAGAAAACCCATCGAAAGGACGGGCCGTTGCGGTTGCGCTGTTTGCCGGGCGCCCTCCGTTGCGGCCGCAACCTGCAGCAGCGCCAGCCGCGCGTGATCAAGAAATACCCTTCCGGCGGCCGTCAGCGTCACGCCTCGCGCCTGGCGCTCCAATAGCTGGACGCCGACTTCGGCTTCTAGATCGCGGATCTGTCGGCTCAGCGATGGCTGCGAAGTGTTCAGTCGCCGCTGGGCGGCGGTCAGCAGGCTGCCTTCTTCAGCGACGGCAATGAAATAGCGCAGATGCCGGAGCTCCATGATCCCTCGTATGTCTTCCAGGCATAGCTTGAAGCCTACAAGGTCTTGGTCAGGAGCCAAAGAGGGATTTACCGTTTCGTAGTCTTCAACCAAGAAAAGGACAACGAACAATGTCTTCGCCGAAGCCTCGTATCGTCTTCAGCAAAGTGATCCCAGCACTCCTGGCCGATAGGCACGGCGTGATCGCAATTCGGTACGGCCTCAACAATTCTGCAGCGCGATCGAGAGTGATTTCCCTCATTTAGCGGGAAATGCGCGCGAACGCGCAAAAGCGGCGAATAGCGCCGCGCCGGAGCCGCCGACAACGCGTCGGCGATCGGGTGTTGCCACGGCAACGGGTTCGCCGGCGAGGCCGCTGAACATCGTGTCTTTTGGAAAGCCAGGAGGCGCGATCTGTGGCCTGATCAGCTCGGGCTCGCTTGCTTTCTTTAGACACCCGTCCGCTAACCTTTGAATAAATCCAATAGCGCAGATGGAGCACCTCGATGCCCAAGATCACGACGACAGACGGCGTAAAAATCTTCTACAAGGATTGGGGATCGGGTCAGCCGATCGTTTTCAGCCATGGTTGGCCGCTGACAGCGGACGACTGGGATGCCCAGATGACGTTCTTCCTTCATCACGGGTATCGGGTGATCGCCCATGACCGACGCGGCCACGGCCGGTCCGACCAGCCCGGCACCGGCAACGACATGAACCATTGGGTTGCCGACCTCGCGGCTTTGACTGAGCATCTCAACCTGCGCGACGCGATCCACATCGGCCACTCCACAGGCGGCGGTGAGGTGGCTCGCTATGTCGCTCGGCACCAGGATCGCGTCGCGAAGGCGGCGCTGGTCGCTTCGCTGACGCCGAACATGTACCGGAGCAAGGACAACCCGTCCGGTCAACCGCCGGAGTGGTTCGAAGCGATTCGGGCAGGCGTGCTGGGCAACCGGTCGGAGTTTTACCGTTTCGTCCCTGAGAATCCGTTCTACGGCTACAACCAAGAAGGGGCGAAGCCTTCGGAGGCGATCATTGCGAACTGGTGGCGCCAAGGCATGGCCGGCGGTGCCCTCGCTCATTACGCAACCGTCGACTCTTGGCTCGAAGATTATACCGAAGACCTCAAGAAGATCACCGTGCCGGTGCTGGTGATGCACGGCCAGGCTGATCAAGTCGTCCCGTTCGCAAGTTCAGTGCCGCGTGCGGTCGATTTACTTAAGAACGGCTCGCTGAAGACTTATGCCGGCTATCCCCATGGCATGCTCACCACGCATGCGGATGTCCTCAACCCCGACCTACTCGCGTTCATCAGGTCTTGACCCGGCATCTCTCCTCCGTCAATCGCCTTCCCGCACGAAGGAGATGCCGTTTGTAAGGCGGCGTCTCCTTCCAGTTCACGACACGGTATGCGACTGCCGCTTTTGGCCCAACTCGGACCTCTGGTGAGGTCAGCTATCGCACCGCTATCAGGGGTACAGCGGACCTCAAAGCGCCTTGATCTGCGGCGCGGAGGTTTCGTCCTGGTGTCTCGCGCACCGATGCAGTTCGAGCTGATCCATGATTCAGACCGCCTGATCCAGTGCAGCCTCGTCGCCAGACCATTGCCAGCGTCCGCCGCCGGCGCGCTTGGCGGCGTAGAGCGCGCGGTCGACCTGCTCCAGCAACGATGCCGTGCCGACCGCGGACTCCGAGGCAAGCTCGGTCACCAGGATGCCGGCGCTGGCGCCGATCCGTGCCGGCTCGTGCGAGACAAAGAAGGGCAGCGACAGCGCCTCGACCACCCGCTTGGCGAGCGCCACGGCCGCATCCTTCCCCGCCGGCCCCTCTTCCACCGGACGCAGCAGCATGAATTCATCGCCGCCGAAGCGGGCAACGGTGCCCTGCGGTCCGATGCATTGGGTCAATCGTTCGGCGACCTGGCGGAGCAGCGCGTCTCCGGCGTGATGGCCGAGGCGGTCATTCACCGATTTGAAACCATCAAGATCGATGGCGATGATGGCGATGCGCCCCGCCGCCTGCTCCAGCGCCGAGAGAAACGCGACACGATTCGGTAATCCGGTGAGGAAATCATGATGGGCCTGGCGCGCCAGCGCCTGCTGGGCCTCCAGCCGCTCGATGAAGGCCTTGCTGAGATGGCGAGAGGCCTCGCGCAGTGTGATCCAGAACAGGAACAGCATGCAGGAGCCGAGCTTGTAGGCGAGCTCCGGCCGCAGCAGGCCCGCCACGATGGTCGGCGCAAACAGCACGGCCGATGCCGACAGCACGATCCAAGGACGCACTGCCGCGCGCGACACCATGCCGACGCAGAAGGACATCGACAGTCCGAAGCTGATCCACGCCCCGGCCGCATCGCCGAGCCGGAGCGCGCGGTATGACAGTAAGCCGAGCCCCACCGAGAACGCCACCGCGCCGATGCCGTAGATGTGCTCCCAGCGCAGCACGTCCTGGTCGGAAAAATTCGTCGATCGCAGCTTATAGAGATGCAGGCTGTACAGCCGGGCGCCAGCGGTGATCAGAATGAGACAGGAAATCAAGGCATAGCCGATATCGCCGCTGACCAGGGCAAGCGCGATCGCACCGGTGCCCGATGTCACGGTAATCGCCATGACTTGCGGCATCGACGTGTACAGCAATTTGATCAGTTCGCGGCGAATGCCTGGCTGCACGGCGCTGGACAAGGCTGTCAGTCTCATGGACCGGCACCATGCCGTGGAGTTGCTAAGAAACGGTGAGGCGGATTGGTCCGGTCGTGGCCAGCTTCATGACAGGCTTAAGGGAGCATCAAGGCGGCGGTAGCCGCAGCAGGAGCTCCGTTCTGGAACGCCGTCATTCCGGGGCGCGCAAAGCGCGAACCCGGAATCCATCGGGCCGCATACGCAGGCGGAGAAATGGATTCCGGGCTCGATGCTTCGCATCGCCCCGGAATGACGGCGAGCTTTGTGCGGGGCTACCTCACCACATCGTCTGGCGGGCGCGCTCTGGCCATTCGCGGTCGTAGGTTTCGCCGCCGACCTTGTCCTCGCTCATGCCGGCGAGGATCTGGCCCGGAGTCGGCAACGTCCTGGGATCGACGCGCTTGTCGGGATTCCAGAGGTCGGCGCGGACGATCGCGCGGGCGCACTGGAAGTAGATCTCGTCGACGGTCATGACGATGACGGAGCGCGGCGCCTTGCCTTCCATCTTGAAGGAGGCAAGCAAATCGGGATCGATGGAGAGATGGGCACTGCCGTTGACGCGCAGCGTGGTGCCGGAGCCGGGGATCAGGAACAAGAGCGCGACGCGCGGGTCGCGGACGATGTTGCGGAGCGAATCGACGCGGTTGTTGCCGCGGCGGTCTGGCATCATCAGCGTCTTCTCGTCATGGATGCGGACGAAGCCGGGCAGGTCGCCGCGCGGCGAGCAATCGATGCCTTCGGGACCGACGGTGGCGAGCGCCGCGAACGGCGACGTCTCGATCAGGATGCGATAGGGCGGCGTGACGCGATCGGCGACCTTGACGGTGGAAGCATCGTTGGGGAAGCCGTAGATCGCCTCCAATTGCTCGATCGTCGCGATATTTGTCATCGGCTTCCCTTGTTTACTCGTCCCAGCGGCTGCCCTTGATGATCCGCGCGAGCTGGCCCGCGTGATAGTCAGCGGTGCCGACATTGACGATGGTGAAGTCGGGAGCGGCCGTCGTCTCATCGACGGTGCGGCCGAGCCGATGCTCGATCCGTCCGTCGCTCACGCGTCCGCGCATTGCGAGCCGTTCGGCCAGCACGTTCGGCGGCGCGGTGATCTGGACCACGACGACATTGGCGTAGGCGCGGCGGGCTACCGATATCACCGTGCGCGAGACGTTGGCGATCACGGTGCGGCCGGCGCGCAGATCCTCGTCGACCGCGCGCGGCAGCGCATAGCTGTGGCCATGTGCCTCCCAATGCATGGCATAGTCGCCGCGCGCGACTGCCTCGGCAAACGCGTCCGCGCTGACCTCCTCATTGTCCTCGGAGGCCGAGGAGGCGCGCGTGATCACGCGGCGCGCGAAGACGGCATTGCCGTCTTCGGCACAGGCCGCCTTGGCGAGCCCGAGCAGCGTATCCTTGCCGGCGCCGCTCGGGCCGACCACCAGCACCAGGCGGCCGGGGCCGATGGCTATGGGTGTGTCGATTGCGATTGCCTGTGCTTCCGTCATGCGACCCGCTCCCCTTCCCGCCAGACACTGCGCACCACCGGGAGGTCGCGCGCGATGTGCACGCGGATCAGGTCGGCGCGCTTGCCGACCGCGATCTCGCCGCGGTCCGTGAGCCCCACCGCCTCGGCCGCCGTCTTCGTGACCGTGCGCACCGCGGAGGCGAGATCGATCGCCGGGACATGCCGCGGCAATTGCAGCGCCGCCATCAACAGGCTCGAAGGAATGTAGTCGGACGACAGGATATCGAGCAACCCCTCGCGGGCGAGATCGACGGCGGCGATATTGCCGGAATGCGAGCCGCCGCGCACCACGTTGGGCGCGCCCATCAGGATGTCGATGCCGGCCGCGTGCAGGCCGCGGGCGGCTTCCATCGTGGTCGGGAATTCCGCGACCGAGACGCGGTCGCGCACGGCGTCGACGACGTTCTCCTCGGTGGTGTCGTCGTGGCTCGCGAGCGGGATATTGTATTCATGCGCGAGCGCGACGATGGCACGCATGTTGGTGGCGGCATAGGCCTTTTGGTTGGCGAAACGCCGCGCGAAGAGCTCGTCGAGCTGGGCGTCGGTCATGCCGCCGCCCTTGCCGCGATAGTAATCGCGCAGCTTCACTTCGTCGCGGAACTGGCGCTGGCCGGGGGTGTGGTCCATCAGCGACATCAGGCGGACGTCGGGCCGGTCGATCAACTCTTTCGCCTCGGCCACCACATCGGGCATCGGGATTTCGCAGCGCAGGTGCAGGAAGTGATCGGCACGGAGCAGATTGCCCTCGCGGGCCGCCGAGATCGCCGCCGCCAGAATGCCGGCACGGCCATCGACGTCCTCTGCACCGTCCTCGCGCCAGACCCTGAGCGAGTCGAGGACAGTGGTGATGCCCGAGGTCGCAAGCTGCGCGTCATAGGAGATGACGGAGGCAACCGGATCCCAGAACACTTTCGGGCGCGGCACGTAATGGGCTTCGAGGTGATCGGTGTGCAGCTCGATCATGCCCGGCATGATGAGATCGCTGCCGGCATCCTCGCTGCCATCGGGGGCGCTCCCCTCACCGAATTCGGCAATGCGGCCATCGGCGAGCGCGACCCAACCGCGCTCGATGACGCGATCGGCCAGCACAAGGCGCGCATTGCCGATGATGGTCTCTCTTGCGGTCATCTCACCCCTCTCATGCCGCCGCAGCGAATGACGTGACATCCACGATTCGGTCTGCAATCAGATGACGGATTTCATCGTCATGCACGATCGCGACCATTGCGACGCCGCGGCGTTTCTTCTCGCCGATCAGTTCTACCACCACGGCGCGGTTGGCCGCATCGAGCGAGGCCGTCGGCTCGTCCAGCAGCAGGATCGGCAGATCGGACACGAAGCCGCGGGCGATGTTGACGCGTTGCTGCTCGCCGCCGGAGAACGTCGAGGGCGGCAGCCGCCACAGCCGCTCGGGGATGTTGAGACGGCGGAGCAGCGCGGCGGCCTTGTCGCGCGCCTCGGCACGCGGCGTGCCGCCAGCGACCAGCGGCTCGGCGACGACATCGATGGTCGCGACCCGCGGCACCGCGCGCAGGAACTGGCTGACATAACCGACGGTGGCGCGGCGCACGCTCAGGACCTGCCGCGGCTCGGCGCTGGCAAGATCGATCACCTTGCCCTGGTGGCGGATGCCGATCCGCCCGGCATCGCAGCGATAGTTGCCGAAGATCATCTTCAGGATCGACGACTTGCCGGCCCCTGACGGCCCGGACAGCACGACGCATTCGCCCGGTTCGACATGGAACGAGACGTTGCTCACGACAGGCAGTTCGACCCCGCCCTGCAGATGCATGGTGAAGGTCTTTGCTGCGCTGGAGATTTCGATCATCGCAGTCATCGGCGTCCTTATGGCGGCAGGATCGAGGAAACGAGCAGCTGGGTATAGGGCTCGCGTGGATCATCGAGCACCTGGTCGGTCAGACCGGTCTCGATGACGCGGCCGCCCTTCATCACCATCACCCGGTGTGACAAGAGGCGCGCCACCGCGAGGTCGTGGGTGACGACGATGGCGGCGAGGTTGAGCTCGCTGACGAGATTGCGCATGAGGTCGAGCAGGCGGGCCTGCACGGAGACGTCGAGCCCACCGGTCGGCTCGTCCATGAACACCAGCCGCGGCGCAGTGACAAGGTTGCGCGCGATCTGCAGGCGCTGCCGCATGCCGCCGGAATAGGTCTTCGGCGCATCGTCGATGCGGCCGATGTCGATCTCGACGCGCTCGAGCCATGTCGTTGCGGTGTCGCGGATGCGGCCATAGTGATTCCAGCCGATCGCCATCAGCCGCTCGCCGACATTGGCGCCGGCGGAGACCGCCATGCGCAGGCCCTGTGCGGGATCCTGGTGCACATAGCCCCAATCGGTGCGGAACAGGAAGCGCCGCTCGGCTTCGCCGAGCGAAGCAAGATCACGCAGCACGCCATCGCGCATGCGATAGGACACGCTGCCCGCGCTCGGCGCAAGCTGCGCCGACAATAGTTGCAGCAAGGTCGACTTGCCCGAGCCGGACTCGCCGACGATCGCCAGCACCTCGCCGGGATGGAGCGAGAACGACACGTCGCGGCAGGCGGCCAGCCGGCCGTAATTCTTCGACAGGCCGTCCGCAACCAAGAGCGGCTGATCGTCGTCGAGCGTGGTCACCGGCTCAGACATGCGCCCTCTCCTTGTGCGGCGCTGCGCTCTGGTGCCCGCGATGGCCTTCGGCCTGGCGCTGCTCGCAATAGTCGGTATCGGAGCAGACGAACATCCGCCCGCCCTTGTCGTCGGTGACAATCTCGTCGAGATAGGAATTCTCCGCGCCGCAGAGCGCGCACGGCGCGTCGAAGCGGTAAGGCTTGAACGGATGGTCCTCGAAATCGAGGGAGACCACCGTCGTGTAAGGCGGGATCGCATAGATGCGCTTCTCGCGGCCGGCGCCGAACAATTGCAGCGCCGCGCAATTGTCCATCTTCGGATTGTCGAATTTCGGCGTCGGCGACGGGTCCATTACATAGCGCGCGTTCACCTTCACCGGATAGGCGTAGGCCGTGGCGATATGGCCGAAGCGCGCGATGTCCTCGTACAGCTTGACATGCATCAAGCCGTATTCGGCGAGTGCATGCATGCGCCGCGTCTCGGTCTCGCGCGGCTCGAGGAAGCGCAGCGGCTCGGGGATCGGCACCTGATAGACCAGCACCTGCCCCTCATGCAGCGACGCCTCTGGGATGCGGTGGCGAGTCTGGATTACGGTAGCTTCCGTGGTCGACGTCGTAGTCGCGACGCCCGCGGTCTTGCCGAAGAATTTGCGGATCGAGATCGCATTCGTCGTATCGTCCGAGCCCTGGTCGATCACCTTCAAGACGTCATCGGGGCCGAGGATCGCGGCGGTCACTTGCACGCCGCCGGTGCCCCAGCCATAGGGCATCGGCATCTCGCGGCTCGCGAACGGCACCTGGTAGCCGGGGATCGCGATCGCCTTCAGGATCGCGCGGCGGATCATCCGCTTGGTCTGCTCGTCGAGATAGGCGAAATTATACGACGGCGCGTTCATTCGGCGGCCTCCTGCAGCGGCTCCGATGCGTTGGCCTCAGTGAATTCTGTGCGCAGCCTGCGCAGCAGGCCGAGCTCGGACTGGAAGTCGACATAATGCGGCAGCTTGAGATGCTCGACGAAGCCGGTCGCCTGCACATTGTCGGAATGCGACATCACGAATTCCTCGTCCTGCGCCGGCGCCCTCACCTCCTCGCCGAGCTCGCGCGCACGCAGTGCACGATCGACCAGCGCCATCGACATGGTCTTGCGCTCGCTCTGGCCGAAGGCGAGCCCGTAGCCGCGGGTGAAGCACGGCGCTTCCGTCGCCGAGCCCTTGAACTGGTTGACCATCTGGCACTCGGTGAGTTCGATTCTCCCCAGCGGAACGGCAAAACCCGCATCCTCGGCGAAGAATTCGACATCAACCTCGCCGAAACGGATCTCGCCGGCGAAGGGATGGTTGCGGCCGTAGCCGCGCTGGGTGGAGTAGCCGAGCGCGAGCAGGAAACCTTCGTCGGCGCGCGCGAGATTCTGCAGCCGCAGATCGCGGTCGGCGGGGAAGCTGAGCGGCTCGCGCGTGAGATCGCCGATCGGCGCGTCCGCTTCTGCTTGCGGCGACGCTTCGATCAGACCATCGTGAGCGAGGATGTCGGTGACGCGCGGCGTCTCGGCGGACGATGTTTCGCCGGTCGCAGGCGCCTCCGGCACAAAACCCTCGGCAAGCTGCGGGTCGAGCAGGCGATGGGTATAGTCGAAGGTGGGGCCGAGGATCTGGCCGCCGGGAATGTCCTTGAAGGTCGCGGAGATGCGGCGGCGGATCTGCATGTTGCCGGTATCGACCGGCTCGGTGGCGCCGAAGCGCGGCAGCGTGGCGCGGAAGGCGCGAACCAGGAAGATCGCCTCGATCAGGTCGCCGCGCGCCTGCTTGATCGCGAGCGCGGCCAGTTCGCGGTCATAGAGCGAGCCTTCCGCCATCACGCGATCGACACCGAGCGCAAGCTGTTCGGAGATCTGCGCCAGCATAAGCTCCGGCACCTCCCGGTCGCCGCGCCGTTCATGCGCGAGCAGGCGATGGGCGTTCTCGATGGCGCGTTCGCCGCCCTTGACCGCAACGTACATCGTCAGTCCTTCCCATGAGCGAGCCGCGTGGTGCGCGGGATCGCAACAATCTCATCACCCGCGACCAGCACGACGTCGATGCCGCGCGGGAACAGCGTGGCGTTGACGGCGAGTTGATCGAACAGATCGTGCGGCTCGATGGTCGCTGTCAGCACGGTGGAGCCGTCGATGCCCGGCCCGCGCAGTTCGTAGGCCGTGCCTTGCGAGAGGCTGCCAATCTGCAGGATCAGCGTGGTCGAGCGATCGGGATATTCGCCGCTGCCGAGCGCGAAACGATCGAGCGCGGGAAGATTCTGGGGATCGCCGATCAGCGCAAAGCTTGCAATCGCGGGATCGCCGGTGATGGCCGCCCCGGTGTGGAACTTGAGCCATTTGGCGACTTCGGGGGTCGACATCGCGCCGTCGAGCCAGATCGGCGTATCGTGATCGAACAGCGTCAGCGCGATCGCGGCCGCGCCGTGCATCACGCCATCAGGCGCGCCGGCCGACGCCGCGATTCGCTCGACCTTCCCCGGACGCGCCATCGCGTTCATTACGGAACGGAATGTCGCCTGCGCCGACAAGACCTTGTCGGATAAGCCCGGCGGCAGTTCGGCAATCGCCGTCATGTCTTCAGCCCTCACCGCGCACCATCGTATAGAAATCAACCCGCGTCGCCGCCGTCTCCGCGGCCACCCGGTCTCGCTTGGCGATCATGGCCGTGCGCAGCGGCGCGATCACCTCCTGCTCAACCGCATCGGCAAAATCGTCCGATTGCGCCATGGCGTCGCACAACGCGATCAGCCGTGCCTTCTCATGGTCGCGTCCGAGCGTGTAGCCGAAACCGACCTGGCCGGTCGAAAGCAGCACCGCCGCGCGCGAGACGGTCGCCTCGCCAATATTGAAGGGCGCGCCATCGCCGCCGACCCGGCCGCGCACCATGACGAGGCCGTTTTCCGGCTCGCGCAGGGTCTTGTGAGCGGGCAGCGCCATCTCGCTGAGCCGGGCCGAAATGTCGGCAGCGTCCGACTGGGCGAGCACCGCCATTCCCGCCCGGCGCTGCGCCCGCCTGCTGTCTTGCTCGGTCTTCGTCATCTCGCGGAACCTTGCCTGACTGAAGTTGTCTATGATACTAGACAACTTGATAAGCAAACGCCATGACTGTTTCATGACAGGGGCATGATTTTCGACAGGACTGGGTTTCCGATATGAGTGTGCAGGACACCGCCTCATCGGGCGTCGCGCTGTGGCGCTTGGTCGCCGACGGCATCGAGCGCGGCATCGCCGAGGGCCGCTTTGCCGCCGGCGAGAAGCTGCCGGGCGAGATGGAGATCGCGGAGACCTACCGCGTGAACCGGCACACGGTGCGGCGCGCCTTGGCGGCGCTCGCCGAGCGCGGACTGGTGCGCGCCGAACGCGGCAGCGGCACTTATGTCGAGGTGCAGAAAATCGCCTATCCGCTGCGCTCGCGCACGCGTTTCTCGGAGATCGTCGGCGCCGGCGGCCGCGAGCCACGCGGGCAATTGATCGATGCCTCGGAAGACGTGGCGAGCCGGGAATTGGCGCGGGAAC
The DNA here is from genome assembly GCF_059512365.1 of Bradyrhizobium sp. Ses1. Taxonomy (NCBI): domain Bacteria; kingdom Pseudomonadati; phylum Pseudomonadota; class Alphaproteobacteria; order Hyphomicrobiales; family Nitrobacteraceae; genus Bradyrhizobium; species Bradyrhizobium sp. Ses1. Next base: position 8,467 of record NZ_JCAMOQ010000010.1, on the reverse strand, counting down.
TCGGACTGAAGGTCGGCGCGCCACTGGTCCGGATCGAGTCGCTGCGGTTCGCCGACCGCGCGCCGATCTGCGTCTCCACCTCCTGGCTTTCGGCCGAGCGCTTTCCGGGCGCGGGAGAGGTGTTCGCCAGCGTCCGCTCGATGACGAAACTGCTCGAACATTTCGGCATCCGCGACTATCGCCGCACCTCGACGCGGATCACCGCCGGCATCGTCGACGCTACCGACGCCGCGCGGCTCGACCTGGCGCTCGGCCGCCCGATCCTGGTGGTCGACTCGACCGACGTCGATCTGGACGACAAGCCGCTGGTGACAAAGCGCTCGCGTTTTGCGGCGGAGCGCGTGGAGTTCTTGGTGGAGAACGGGTAATCCAGTTCTTCCCTCTCCCCGCTCTTCGCGGGGGCGAGACGAGCAAAGCTCACTCTGCGAGGGTTAGGGTGAGGGGCTGCTTCTGCAAATTCGATAGGCGAGAGTGCGCGGAGGGTCCCCTCACCCGGCGCTTCGCGCCGACCTCTCCCCGCAAGAGCGGGGCGAGGTGACTCCTACGCCAGCGCGCGCTGGCCGATGATGGCGAAGCGGAGTTTCGTCGAAATCCAGTCGATCACGGCGACCGCGATCAGGATCATCAAGATCAGGAACGACACCTTCTGCCATTCCAGCACGCGGATTTGTTCGGCGAGCTGCAGCCCGATGCCGCCGGCACCGACGATGCCGATGATGGTGGCCGAACGCGTGTTCGATTCGATGAAATAGAGCACCTGACCCGCGATCACGGGCAGGACCTGCGGGATCAGGCCGAAGCGGATCTCGTGCAGCACGCCGCCGCCGGAAGCTCTGATACCCTCGACCTGCTTCTTGTCGGCGCCTTCAATGGCCTCGGAGAACAATTTGCCGAAGGCGCCGAAATCCGACACCGCGATGGCGAGCACGCCGGCAAACGGGCCGAGACCGACGACATTGATCCACACCAAGGCCCAGATCAGCGTGTCGACGCCGCGGATCGTATCCAGGAAACGTCGCACCGGGAAACGGAAGATGGCGGAGGGCACGATGTTGCGCGCGGCGAGCAGGCTGACCGGCAGCGCCATGAACGCGGCCAGCGTCGTGCCGAGCAGCGCGATCGACAGCGTCTCGCCGAGCGCGGAGAGATAGGTCGGCAGCGACGAGCCGGGATCGGGCGGGATCATCATCAGCGTGATCCAGCCGAGCTCACGCAGCCCGCTCACCAGCTTGGTCGGCGAGAAGTCGAGATCGAACAGGCCGAAGGCGAAGACCGCTAATGCCGCCAGCAGCATCAAGGGCGTGGCGAGGCGCGCCGAGACCGGGCGGTCGAAAACGTCAGGGTATTTCGTCCGCAGCGCCTGCGAATCCGGCTTCGGCAACTGGCTCATGCCCGCCCCTCCTTGCCGAACAGTTTTGCGCGCAGCCAGCCGGTGGTGATGTCGATCACGAACACGGTCAGGACGATGGTGACCAGGATGGCGCTGACGTCGGAATAATAGAATTTGCGAATCGCGACCACGAGCTCCTGCCCGATGCCGCCGGCGCCGACAAAGCCCATCACGGACGCTTCGCGCACATTGATCTCGAAGCGCAGCAGCGCATAGCTGGCATAGCCCGCCGAGACCTGCGGCAGCACGGCGAACCGCATGCAGGACAGCCAGCTCGCGCCGGTCGAGCGGATGCCCTCCACCGGCTTCATGTCGGCATTCTCGACGATCTCGGAGAACAATTTGCCGAGCGCGCCCGTGGAATGCACGGCGATCGCCAGCACGCCCGCCATCGGCCCGAGCCCGAACGCGATCACGAACACCAGCGCGAACACGATGGCGGGCACGGTACGCGCAAATTCGAGCAGGCGGCGGACAACAAAGCGCAGCCAGGGCGCGGGCGAGGTGTTCTGTGCGGCGAAAAAGTTCAGCGCAAAGGCAAAGACGGCGCCGGTCAGCGTGCCGACATAGCTGATCAAGATGGTCTCGGCGAGCAGCTTCAGCCAATTCTTCCAGCCCCAGAACCATTCGCCGAAATCGGTCCAGACCCGCTGGCCGTTATCGAGCGTGAGGATGCGGTCGAAATAGGAGACGAAGTTGCCGAAATAGGTGAAGAGCGTGCGCAGGTTCACCTCGGCGCCGATGCCGGCAACGGTCAGCGCCGCGATGAACACCGCCGCCGCCAAGGCCATCTTCAACCGCTTGCGCGCGACTGCCTTGCGATAGCCATCGTTCAGCGCGGCGAGCTGCTGGGCGGGAAGGATGGATACGGCGGTGGCCATCTGCTCTGCTTGGGATCTGCTGCTTGTCCTCAACGGAACAGGCCGGGTCGCGATCGATCCGGCCTGCGTATTCGCGTCGATCGATCAGGAGGCCTTCTTCTTGCGCAGGGCGTCGACGAACTTGATCAGCTCGATCGTGCCGTCCCAATCCTTGGTGGTCGCGGGATGGAAGCCCTTCTTCTGGCCGTCGGAGAGCTTGTCGAACGCCGCCTTGTCCTTCGTCGGCACGTCGAAGAAGGCCTTGGCGATCGCGGCCTTGAGATCGTCGGGAAGGTCGGAGTTGTAGGCATAGGGTCCGTTGATGATCTCGGCCGACTTATGGACGATGCGGAAATCATCCTTCTTCATCGGCGAGCCGTCGGCGTTCTTCAGCATGCCCTTGTGCAGCATCTGGGCGAGCGTGGAGTCATCGTCGCTGGTCCACTGGTTGGCGGCAACATCAACCGTGCCCTGCGCCAGCGCGAGCATCGCGTTCTCGTGGCTGCCGGTGAAGACAACCTTGCTGAAATAGGCTTCGGCGTCCGGAATGCCCTTCTTGTTGAGCTCGAAGCGCGGCACGTTGTTGCCGGAGGTCGAGTTCGGATCGACGAGGCCGAGGTTCTTGCCCTTCACGTCCTCGATGGTCTTGTAGGGGCTGCTCGCCTTGACGAAGAACATCGAGTAGTAGCCGGTGGAGCCGTCGGCGTTGATGTCGTTGGCGAAGGCGTCGGTCTTGACGCCGGTCAGCCGCGCGCGGGCGAAGGAGGCCGAACCGTAGCTGGCGATCTGGATGTTGCCGGAGCGCTGGCCTTCGATCACCGCAGCATAGTCGTTGGCGATGCGCAGCGTGACCTTCACGCCGAGTTCCTTGGAGAGATAGTTGACGAACGGCGTCCAGCGCTCGGTGACACCGGACGCGTTTTCAGCCGGCACGACCGCGAAGGTCAGCTCCGGATATTTGGCCTTCCAGTCCTGCGCCGACGCGGACGCGGTGAGCGCGAGCGCGGCAGCGCCGGCGAGAACGATGCGACGAGTGATCATGGTTTACCCCTGCTGTTATGGTAGCGCCTGGATCACGATCCGAGACGCAACGGGATCGTGATCTCATCTCTTGTTTGAACACGACCGGTTTCCACTTTTCCGGACCATGCTCTAAAGGCCGACTGCACCTGCAGCGGCTTTCCCTGCATAAGGTTACGGCGTTCAGGCCGCGGCTGCGGTGCCGAGCGCCGGAGCTGTTGCGGCACCGGGCGCGGGCATTGGCGCCCCGCCGATGACATCATTGGCCTCGAGATCGTAGAGCTCGCGGGCGATGTGATCGGTCAGCGTCGACGGCTGGCCATCGAACACCACGCGGCCCGCCGCCATGCCGATCAGGCGGTCGCAATAGCTGCGCGCCAGATCGAGCGAATGCAGGTTGCAGAGCACCGTGATGCCGAAATGCTTGTTGATGCGCAGCAGCGCATCCATCACGATCTTGGTATTGCGCGGATCGAGCGAGGCGATCGGCTCGTCGGCGAGGATGATATCGGGCTCCTGCACCAGCGCGCGAGCGATGGCCACGCGCTGCTGCTGGCCGCCGGAGAGCTGGTCGGCGCGCTGGGCGGCGAACTGCGCGATGTCGAACTGCTCGAGCGCCGACATCGCCAGCGCCCTGTCCTGCTCGGGCCAAAGCTGGGTCAACGAGCGCCAGGCCGGGATTTCGGCAAGGCGGCCCATCAGCACATTGGTCAGCACATCGAGCCGGCCGACCAGATTGAACTGCTGAAAGATCATCGCCGAACGCGCGCGCCACTGCCGCAGCGCCTTGCCGCGCAGCGCGGTGACATCGACACCTTCGAACAGGATGCGGCCTTCGGTCGGATCGGCGAGACGGTTGACCATCCGCAACAAGGTCGACTTGCCGGCGCCCGAGCGACCGATCACGCCGACGAAACTACCGGGCTGGACCGAGAACGAAGCATTGTCGACCGCGGCTTTTGTGCCGAAACGGCACGTCAAACCTTCAACCACCAGCATGCAGTGCTCCGAACCCGTCACGTCGCGTAACGGCTAACGCCGCTGAATTACAGTTGTGTGACAAACGCGCTGCAGTGCGGCGATCCTCCACACCGCCGGCGATGTCACGCATCTGTCACGCTACTGTTATGAAGCGCATCGAAGACATGCGCTCCCCCACAACAATTCGACGAGGCGAAGAAGAAGATGGCCGGCAAGATGCTTTCCGTTGTACCAACGGTCGATCCCACCGCCGCGGTGCGCGATAGCCAGCTTGGGGCCTATACCGAGGTCGGAGCGCGCAGCATCCTGCTCGACGTCACGATGGGTGACTATTCATATGTCGTGAACGACGCGCAGCTCACTTACACCACGATCGGCAAATTCTGCTCGATCGCGGCAATGACCCGGATCAATCCGGGCAATCATCCGATGCATCGTCCGTCGCAGGCGCATTTCACCTATCGCGCCAGCGCATACTTCCCAGGCGAACATGACGAGGCCGAATTCTTCGCATGGCGCCGAGAGCACCGCGTGCATATCGGCCATGACGTCTGGATTGGACATGGCGCGATCATCCTGCCCGGACGCTCGATTGGAACCGGCGCGGTGGTCGCGGCTGGCGCGATCGTGACCAAGGATGTTCCCGCCTACGCCATCGTCGCCGGCAATCCGGCGCGGCCGCTCCGCAAGCGGTTTTCCGATGGCATCATCAGCCGCCTTGCGGCACTCGCCTGGTGGGATTGGGATCACGAAATGTTGCGCCAGGCGCTGCCGGATTTTCGCAAGCTGGTTGTCGAAGACTTCCTCGCCAAGTATGAAGCGCTGAACGCGCCAACAACCCGCCGGAGTGCCATCACGTGACTGACATTGTTATCGAAGACGGCAAGGCGCTCGTTGAAGGCGAACTCGTCGAAACACGGCTGCGGACCGCGGGCCGCGACATCGCAGCCCTCGATGGAGATGGAGACGGTCGCGATGCACTTGGCATCAATGCACGTGATCTCCTGGTGCTGCCCGGGATCGTTGACCTGCATGGCGACGCCTTCGAGCGGCAGATGATGCCGCGCGCTGGAGTCGATTTCCCGATCGACGTGGCGCTCGCCGACAGTGACCGGCAGGCGATCTCAAACGGAATCACGACGGTGTTCCACGCCACCACATGGTCGTGGGAGCCGGGCCTGCGCAGCGCCGAGAATGCGCGGAGACTGCTGGAGGCAATCGAGCAGATGCGCCCGCAGCTTGCCGCCGACACGCGCTTCCATCTGCGCCACGAGACCTACAATCTCGACGCCGAACCGGAGATCATTGACTGGCTCGCGGAGGGCCGCGTCGACTTGCTCGCGTTCAACGACCACATGGATGGGACGATCGGGGACCTGGCAAGGCCGCGCAAGCGCAACCGGATGGTGGAGCGCACCGGCCTTTCGCCTGAAGACTTCGACAAGCTGGTCACGCACGTGGTGTCGCGCGCGAACGATGTGCCTGCCTCGATCGCACGTCTCGCCAGTGCGGCGCGCTCGGCCGATGTCCGCATGCTCTCGCATGACGACAACAGCCCCGAGATGCGCAAGTGTTTTCGCGACCAGGGCGTCGGCATCGCCGAATTCCCTGTCAACGAAGAGACCGCGCGCGAGGCGGCGACGGCCGGCGATCACATAGTGTATGGCGCGCCGAATGTCGTGCGCGGCGGCAGTCATACCGGCTGGACCAAGGCGTCCGACATGATCGCGAAGGGCCTCTGCTCGGTGCTGGCCTCGGACTATTACTATCCGGCACAATTGCTCGCAGCCTTCCGGCTTGCCGCTGACGGCATTCTGCCGCTGGAAAAGGCGTGGGACCTGATCTCGGGAGCACCGGCACGTGCTGCCGGACTCGACGACCGTGGCGTGCTCGCCGAAGGTCGCCGCGCCGACATGATCATCGTCGATGACAAGGTGCCGCTGCGGCCGCGCATTGTCGCGGTGATATCGGCGGGACGTCTCGTGCATCTGGCAGACGCCAGCCGGCTCACCTATTCCACAGCGCCGCGCATGGCGGTTGCTGCCGCCTGACGCTCCCAGGTCTTACGACGATGGCCAACTATCCGCGTTACGCTCTCTACTACGCGCCGGCACCAGGCAGTGCGCTTGATCGCTTCGGCGCCAAGATGCTCGGCTACGATGTCTATGGTGGCAGCGACCTGTCCTTTCCCGATGGCGTGCCGCCGGACTGGCGCGAGATCACGCAGGACCCGCGCAAATACGGCTTTCACGCCACGCTGAAGGCGCCGATGGCGCTGGCGGAGGGCAAGAGCGAAGCCGATCTGCTTGGGGCATGCGAGGCTTTCGCCGATACGCCGCGGCCAATTCCCGTTATCGAACCCATCATCGATTCGATTAGCGGCTTCATCGCGATGATCCCGGGAAAGCCGTCGACGGAGTTGCAGCAGCTTGCGGCCGACGTGACGCGCGACTTCGATTCATTCCGCGCGCCGCTGACGCCGACCGATCGCGCACGGCGAAATCCCGAGCGCTTGACGCCGCGACAGGTCGAGTATCTCGACCGCTGGGGCTATCCTTACGTGATGGAAGAATTCCGCTTCCACATGACGCTGACCGGGCGATTGGAAGCCGAGCGGCGTGAGATCGTGGTGCCGATGCTGCGGGAACGCTTTGCCTCTGTGCGGCTCGCAACGCTCGCGATCGACCGGCTCGCATTGTTCCGCCAGGATGATGCAGCATCGCGCTTCCGCATCATCGCGCATTGGCCGCTGCGAGCACTCTAACTCGTCGTCGCCCGTATTGTGCGTCCGCTTGCTCGGACCGGCCTCTCCCCTTGTGGGAGAGGCCGGAGCGCATGCAGCGAAGCGGAATGCGATCCGGGTGAGGGGTGCCGGTCTCTCGAGGGACTTGCGCTGTCGGATGGACCTGAACCCCTCACCCGGAATTCAAGCTACGCTTGAATTCCGACCTCTCCCACAAGGGGAGAGGTGGAGTTTGCCGCCCGGACCTCGCACCACAACCCACATCGGTGGTTATGGGTCCTGGCGTTCGCCGGGACGACGTGGAGAGAGCGTCCCACGCGAAGGGTGGGCACGCTGCGCTTTGCCCACCCTACCGTTCTTCGCTTACTCGTCCGTCTCTTCCGGCCTTGTGCGGGCGATGATTTCGGCGGCGCCCTTGTCGAGCAGGTCCAGTCCGACGGCGCGGCCGAGTTCGCGGGGGCGGTCGGCGGGGCCGGTGCGCGAGGCCTCGATGAAGCGGTCGCCGGTTTCATCCAGCACCGAGGCGCGCAGAATCATCTCGCTGCCGGCAAGCGTGGCATGGCCGGCGATCGGCGAATTGCAGTGACCGTTCAGGATCCACAGCACCTCGCGCTCGGCTTCGGCCACAAGGCGCGATTGCGCGTCTTCGATCTTGGCAAGACGGGCGCGCGTCGCGAAATCGTTTGCCGCGCATTCGACGGCGACGATGCCCTGCCCGACCGCAGGCAGCATCTCGTCGACCGGGAAGTCATAGGCGATGCGCGATGCACGCCCGATGCGCTCGAGCCCCGAGCGCGCCATCACCAGCGCATCGGCCGGGCCGACCTCGCCGCCATCAGGCAGGCGCTGCTTGTCGCCACGATCGAGCTTGGCAATCCGGGTATCAGCGGCGCCGCGGAAATGGATCACGCTTGCTTCCGGAAACAGCCTGCGCAAGTAAGCCGCGCGGCGCACCGCGTTGGTGCCGATCTTGAAACCCTTGCCGCGGCTGGCGCGAAAGCTTTCCAGCGAAAGGCCGGGACGCAGCACCAGGCTGTCGGTTGCGGCGTCGCGCGGCAGGGTCGCGCCGATCACGAGGCCCGGCGTCTCCTCATTGCCCGGCACATCCTTCAGCGAATGCATCGCGGCCTGCAACTCGCCCGCACGCATCGCCTCGCGGATCTCGGCGACGAAGGCGCCGCCCTTGCCGCCATGACGCAGCAACTTGCTGGTCTGGTCCTGATCGCCGCGGGTCTCGAACCTGACGATCTCGACGGTCAGGTCGGAAGCCGACGCACGTAACAGGCGCGCAACTTCCTCGGTCTGCGCCATCGCCATGGCCGTCTTGCGCGTGCCGATGCGTAACGTCTGTCCCGCCACAATGTCTCCGTTCAAGCCGTCGATAAAGCCGAGGGATTAGGGTCTGTACCTAATTAGCGCACTCTGATTCCCTTGGACCGAACTGATTCGGCACGGGGGACTTCGATGCGCAAA